>JAUWBJ010000025.1 GCA_030605095.1 Candidatus Omnitrophota bacterium
ATAAATAGCGGCCGGAGATTTGTCTAATGAGCCCAAAGCCCATAACTCATAGCTCACAATTTTACCTTCATAGCGCGCGGCGGGCATCCTTTAACGCATAGCTCGCAGGCAATACACTTCGAGGCATCGAAAATTACCTGCATAGTCTTCTTGTCCATATAAAACGCGCCTGTAGGACATATTGTAATACATGCGCCGCAGTGGGTGCAGCGCTCTTCATCCCTCGTTACGTCCTGGCTCAAGGGTTGTATTTTTACGCCGAGTTCTTTTAAGTATTTCATACCCTCGGCGTATTTTTCTTTATTACCTTTTAATTCAATTACAAGTTCCCCTTCTTCCTTCGGCGTTACCCTTGCTCTCAAAATATTAAAAACCAAATCAAAATCTTTTACGAGCTTGTAGACAATGGGTTTGTCAACCAGTTTCGGCGGGAATCTTAAAACAATCCTTTTTGAAATCATCTTATTGCACCTCGTGTTATCTCAATATTACCGATACTCCCTATTTTCTCTCTATATATTACCATAGCTCCTATGACACCTTCAATATTTTTCGCAAAATTTAAAGCGGCCTTTATATCGGCGCCGGTCTTAACCCTGTTACATGTTGCCGTAGCTGCTGCGTCCGCGATAATCGCGTCCCGCGCCACCAAAACTACGGCATCTGCCTTCCCGAAACTTAACGAATGCCCTACCGTGCCGCTTGAAGTGCAAATCCCGAGAGGAATGCCTGGTTTTATCTTTATGGCAATCTTTTTACTCAAGGATGAGGTGCCCGCATATATGCCGATTTTTCTCTCTTTATCCGTTTTTATAAATATGTCGCCTCCGTTTTCCAGAATGACCTGGTTTGTAAATCTTAAAAGGCCTTTTCCGACAAATTCGCTTATGGCCCCTGCGACAGCTGCCATAGGCCCTACACCCGCAAGAGCACCTGCTTTTAACATGGCTTTTACTATCTCGGCCGCATTATCGTCAGGAGGCAAGGGTTTGAGGCTGGTTTCGAATTTTGGATTTCTTTTTATGTAATCTATGATATTGTTTCTATGTCGGCGAATAAGTTTTTCAGCCTCGCCTTTCAGATTTTTCTCAGCCGAGATGAGAATGTCAGTCTCTCTGTCGTGCACTGTAAAGCTTAATAAATCAGAATCTACCCAGTCTCTGTAAAATCTGGCTTGTTTCATGGTTTGACCATTTCCCACACCACGTAGGTGTGGGAGATGGTTAGAATATAAAGGCGGCGGCGGCTAAAACTGTGGTATAATCGCCGCCGGGACTAACAACGGCTGATTGCGTGATATTGGTAGTACGAACGATTTTATCGCTTATTCTAAACTCTTCTTTTTTTTCGCCCCATGCCTTACCCTCATCAAATTCTATTCCCAGGGTCGAGGCAAGCATTGAAACAGCAAGCTCCTCGGCATAATCGCCCGCGATCTTTTCCGTCTGGCCGAAAGTATGGTGTTCGCTTAAGTATCCATACGCGTTCGGGTCAGCGGGTTTAGCGCACCCGATTGACGCCGCTATCAGGCGATGCGGTTCGTTGCTGGAACAACGCGCCATAACGACAAATGTGAGCATCCCCGGCACCAATTCCTTCATGCCTTCATTTTTCGATATAATTCTGCATTCGGGCGGCAAGATACTCGAAACCGCAACGAGATTGCATTTTTCTATCCCTGCGTCTCGTAGCGCCAGCTCGAAACTCCGTAATTCCGCGGGGTGCTGCCCGACGCCTTTTGTGAGAAACATCTTTTTCGGAACTAAAAGCTTTTTCCTTGAGACAAGTATCATTTTTTAAAAAATATATATCCCAGAAGTCTATAAATAAGTTTCGCGGCCAAAAAATCAGCTGCTTCAAAACCGTCCTTTGGCGATAATTCAACTACATCAAATCCTACCACTTTTTTATCTTTTGTAACTATCTTCAAAAAATCCAAAAATTCATACCAGCCGAGCCCTCCGGGTTCGGGCGTACCGACGGAAGGCATAACGGAAGGGTCTAAAATATCGAGGTCTATTGTTATATAAATGGTATCCGACAGCATATCAGTCGTCTTCTTTTTCCAATCGTGAGTCTCTAAAATATCGTAAACGCTTATAACCTTCACATTAGACGGTGATGTATCCAGAAAATCTTTCTCTTCTTTACTAATACTTCTTACGCCAACCTCTACTATCGGACAAACATCTCGAATTCTTCTTGCAATGCAAGCGTGGTTGTATTTTGAATTCATATATTCGTCTTTTAAATCGTAATGCGCGTCTAAGTGTAATACGGAAAGTCTATCGGAAAATTCTTTTGCTGCTTTAATGCCTCCTATGCTCACCGAGTGTTCGCCGCCTAAAACGACGGGAAATTTATTCGCCCGGAAAGCGCCTGTCACTGCCTCTTTTACTTTCGCGATTGCTTTTTCCGGCGTCTGGTTAGAGTCAAACTCCAGAGGGGGGCTGGTATAGATTCCTATTTTGTATGTTTCGGCCTGCAACTCATCGTCAAAAAGCTCCATATTCATAGATGCGTCGATAATTGCCTGCGGGCCTCTTGCAGTGCCTTTAACATAGGAAAGTGTTCCTTCATACGGGGCTTGAATAATACAGACTTTCGATTTCTTAAACCCTGCCAAATCTTCGTCGACATCCCCGAATCTTTTTTCTAAAATTACCTCTTCCATTCTAAAATTTTTTACCTCAAGCTCTGGAGGCGGCGGATTCGTTCCTCGACCGGCGGATGGGTGGAGAAAAGATTTGTAATGAAACTGGCACGGAAAGGATTTATTATAAAAAGATGCGCTGTCTGAGGCGAGGCTTGCATCGGATGTACCCTTGATGCCTCCTGAAGCCGCCTTAAAGCGCTCGCCAGGCCCATCGGATTTTTTGCAAAATACGCGCCCTGTCTATCGGCAACGTATTCCCGCGAACGCGAAATCGCAAGCTGAACAATAAGCGCCGCGATAGGCGCCAGAATAGAAATGGCCAAAAGAGAGATGAGATTTCCAGAGCCTTTTCTACCTCGACCGCCGAATATAGCGGCCCATCTTGCCATATGCGCAAGCATCATAATCGCTCCGGCTATTGCGGCTGTAATCGTCATAATAAGCGTATCTCTATTTTTTACGTGGGCGAGTTCGTGGGCAAGAACGCCTTTCAGTTCATTTTCGTCTAATAATTCCAAAAGCCCCTTTGTTACGCAGATAACCGCTTTTTGCGGGTTCCTTCCTGTGGCAAATGCATTCGGCGATTTCTGTCCAACCATATATATACGCGGCATGGGAAGATTGGCCGATTGGCTAAGCTCTCTTACCAGGTTATACAGGTGGTAAAACTGGCTCTCCGGAATCTCTTTAGCCCTGTATAAAGCTAAAACAATCTTATCGCTATACCAATAGCTTACGCCGTTAAGGACAAGGGCAAAGATAAGCGCAATCATTGCCCCCCGAGGGCCTCCAAAGACACCTCCTACCCACACCAGGAGTAACGTAAGTATAACAAGTAATATACCTGTCTTTATATAATTCATATCTTTATTACCTCAGCAGGAAAATCATATCACAAATACCGGCTATGTCAATAGCAAAAACGGTATTTTGACTTGACCTGGGCATTCTGTATGTGTATACTATATAAAAATGGTACCTGTATTAAAAAAAAGAAAAAAATTCGGTGAAATCGCTGTTGCAAAAGGCCTCATAACTAAATGGCAGCTCGAACAGGCTCTGGCAGAACAGGAAGAAGTCAACTTCAAAGGGCTGGTCCAGAAAAGAATAGGCGCAATCCTTATGGAAAAAGGCTTCATAGAAATAGACGATATCAAAAAAATATTAGACGAACAAGAAAAAGGCACTTTCTGGTCGTGGGTAAATGTTTTCTTTATGCTAAAGAGAGGAGTATGACTTTATGAAAAAAGCTATTTTAAGTATCATCTTTTTTGCGGTTATGGTGTGCCTCTTTTCGCAAAGTGCATTTGGCGGCGCGTGGACGTTGCCAAAAAATAAGCTTTGGGGTGAATTGTATTTCAAGTGGCATTGGGCAAGAGAAGGCTTCGATGACGACAGAACGGGAGATGACAAAAAAAACGACGGACGTTCGTGGGGCTGGGTAATGGAGCCGAAACTCGAATACGGGATAACAGACCGGATAAATTTACTTTGTGCCTTAGAATACAAGGAAGCTGCGTATAAAGAATATGACCGGCCAGCTGACTGGGGACCATTCAGGAGGAAGAATCGCGGCGTTTCATCACTAAAACTCGGGGGGAAAGTAAAATTTGTTGAAAAACCCGTTGTGTTAAGCGGCCAGTTGAAAGCATTTATATATCCCGGCTACGGCAATTACCACGGAGATGACCCTGCCTATAGAAACCAACCTGCTATCGGAGACGGTGACGACGCCCTGGAATTTAGAATGCTCATAGGAAAAAGATTCAAGCTTCCTATTGATAAAGATAAGCTTTTGAAATGCTACCTCGGCGCAGAGTCAGGATACAGATTCAGAAACAGAGATGTATGTAACGACATCCCTTTCCTGGTTGAAGGCGGGTTCTGGCTGTACAACTGGTTGCTCATAAAAGGTGAAGTCGACGGATATATAGCGCTAGACGGAACAGGTAGTATTGAAAAAGACTATGCTGTAGCACGTATTGGCCCTGTCTTTCAGTTTTTGGCCGGTGATTCCATCACAAAGCAAGATAGACAGTTCAATTTAGGAATTCAATACGGCCATACTTTCTGGGGAAGAAATGTCTCTAAAGACCACGAAATTACCTTTAGAATACAGTTTCAAATCTAAAAATTTCTTCCATTTAACATCACTTCTCGTCATTTCTAACCTGGCAAATCCACCCAGGTTAGAAATAAAAAAGTAGGCTCCCTTTCTATTGACTTAACGTTAATTATCATTATACTTAATATGGTAAGGGATGAAAAGGTAAAGATTAGCGTAAAATTAGCACTTTGACAATTTGACATATTTCCGATAATGGCAAACCATTTCCGAAAGGATGGGACGCAAAGCTACAGGCCTTCACCAGCCGCATAATGCTGGTAAGGCAGCTGGGCCGCCGAAGAAATAAATAAAAGCCAGGTTTGCCTGGCATTTTTTATTTAAGCCCTACTCTTTCGAGAGTAGGGCTTTTTATGTGGTGGTGCCCCGAAAGGAGGCGAAGAAAATGAAAGCAGCAAAAATTGTATTAGGGTTGATTATTCTTTACATGATGACTTTTTACATAGCTGACGTGGCGTTTTGCCGCGAAGTAAGCCTTACGACAACTATCATTATTACGGTAAAAGCGCCTCCCAAAAGCAATCTGGCAACGAACGATAAGAACGCCGATATCGTAGAAAAGCTGGCAAAAAGTCAAATGATGGCAGAGCCATATATAAAGGCGCAAACGCCGGATGTGAATTTTCTCGGGGAAAAGATATATACTATAACCGATAGGCTTTGATTAGAAATATTTAATTTTCAGCGGCTTGCTCTCGAAAATAAAATCTGCATTTTCTGTGGTCTTTTTAGACTCGACTTCTATATCCTTCGTTTCCGGCGATAACAACCTATATTCTTTCGGCACATCTTCCAAATTTATGGAAACCTTGCGGTGTCCCGGATATACGTATTCAAACCAATAGCTACCGTCGGATAAAGAAATGGCGCCCATATATTCCGGGGTCAGAAGTATTCCTACATTCGGAATAGGAATGTCTACATCTTTATCAAAAATTCCGTTTTTATCCGTGTCAACAAAAAGCCTTCCTTTTACCATGCCGGTGGTAACGATAACAAAGATTGTCTCCGATGTTTTTAACGATTCTACCACAACTTCCTTTGTCGGGTCACCCTTTATTACCATATCGACGGGAAGCCCGCGCATATCTATCCTTACCTTTCTCTCGCCGGGCACTACCTTCTTAATCAGGGCCACGCCATCGGAATCAGTCTTAACGCCCCTTCCCTCAACAATATAAGCAAGAACGTCCTCCAATCCAATTTCCTCCACATCCCTTATGTCGTTTCCGTTCAAATCCTCAAAAACATACACTCTAATCTTGCCCCATTTCTCAGGGCTCCTGAAGTCAAAAATATGCCTGACATAAAATAAAAATGACCAGTCCTTCGTCGTCCTGCGGTTATCGTATAAGTCCATATTACCTACTTCATAGGTTAAACCAACATTTGTAGCCGGAGAAGGATTATAGTCTAACCCTGTTGAAAAAGACATAATAGATGCGTCATTCCTCGTATTTTGGTAAGTGGTTCGCAGCCTTCCGTTTCCCGAAAGGCTAAGGTAAGGTAATATATAATACCTGCCTGAAAGACTTGTGTTGTATACATTCGAGGTCGGCAAGCCGTCCATGGAAAGCTGCTTTGTCCGTGACAGATCCTGATAAAGCCTTATATAAGAGCCGTGCAGGTTTGGAAAACTCTTATATAGCGTAGTGGAATAGGTATGGAAAAGCATACTTCCTGTGCTTGTGGCAAGGGGATCCATTCTATAATACTGCCATCCCAGTTGTAAAGAGGCTGTTCCCAGGGTTTTATAATAGTCCATTCTATAACTATTATATTCATTGCCTGTGGTATCCTGATAACCTCCGCGGGTAATGGAACGGTTATAGCCCCATCCGCAACTAACACTCTGATCCCAGGGAAGCCTGAGATTGGTGCTGGTTGAAATACCCCTGCCATGAGTGGTACGATTGTCTTCATTAAAAGCTACATTATCTCTATTCGTATTTCCTGAAATATTCAAACTTAAATTTTTCATTAATTTAAAATTCGTAGATGCCTGCCAGCCCAGATAATCCTGATATGTCGAAGGTATGCCTAAAGAGGCGTATTTATCCCCCACATATTCAACCGAGGAATTGACACTGAAGCGTTCATGTTTAAACTTCATTCCTGTTTTTATGTCATAGTCACTTACAATTTTATCCTCCTTGTTGTCCGGGACATAAGTACAGTGGGCAAAGGTATTATATAAATTGAGGGCCGGCCGTATCAGCCAATTGGTATCCAATAAATACAAAAAATTCCTCCTTGGATGCGCGGTGGTCCCTTTGTCTTCGGAAAATTGGGGGCTGCTATGCGTAAATAACTCTACTGCGGAGAGTCGAAAATCATCCCTGTCTATCCAGTCCTGTTTTGCGGCATACAGATTGCCGGAGTATTTTACAGAACCCGTTCCATCAATTTTAGAAACATATACTGAATCCATCTCACCTATCCACGCATTCTTTATGAGACCGGATTTATCGCTTAACTCTGCCCCCCAATATGATTGGGACTGCACCCTCACCCCGGGAAGTCTAAGATAATTATCGAGGAGTTTCAACCCCCTTCCCTCTTTGAAGAAACTCAAATGCTGACCGTCCTCTTTCCATATCGCTTTCTCGACTGTCTCGTAGTCCCTCATGCTTAAATGGCCGAATACATCGACCCCGTACATTTTGCCTTTTAAATCATATTCATTATATCTGGTGCGCTTCTCTGCAAGCATATCGTGAAAGTATCTAAAACTGGTATTCAACTTCATGTCTATATCGGGGTAATATTCGCGCGGTAACGATTCCTCTCTCATCTCCCGAGGCAGGCGGGGTTTCTTTATCAATTCGAGCCTTCTCTTTCTCTTTTCTTCCTCTTCAGGAGACACCGGGGGTTTCTCGACGGTGAAGGTGGTAAATTTCGGTTTCTTTTCTCTGGTTATTGTTACGACGTTTGTATCCGGCGCATATTCACAGGAAATGCCAACTGCCTCCTGTAAAGAATCTAAGCTAAGCATAAAATTATCGTTATAAATAGCTAACGGTCGGGGGATAACTAAAAAAGGTTTTTTGTTCACCAGGACATCTGTTTCTCCGAGATTCATTTCGAGTGGGGTACCGTCGTCTTTTATAATACCGATGGAGGTTTTGCTAAGTTCCAGACAGACTAAATTAAGGATTCCGGTAAATTCTTTGACAGGAACCCAGATTTCATCGCCTTTCCGCACGCACGGCGCATCGAATTTAAACTCCTTGCCTTCGAAATAAAATGTTATATCGGGGTCGAGCTGATAACCTGAGAAATCATAACCGGTTGGCCTCTTTTTTCTTGCCTTTACCCAAACCTGTTTTTTCTCCGCGACACCGATCTCTCTGGGGGGACGTTTTACTTCTTTGACCACTTCGGGCTTTACTATTTCTTCTACCACTTCCGGCTTTACTACTTCTTCTGGTTTTACTACTATTTTCTCTGGCTTTACTTCTTCCGGTATCACCTTTTCCGGTATTACTACTTTTTCTTCCTCAGGTATTACTATTTTTTCCTTCGCAACTTTGCGTTTCTCAAGTATTGTTTTCCTAAAATCTCCGAGCTTTTGTTTTACTCTTAGGATTTTTTCTTTTATTTTCCCTTTTATAGCGCTTACGAGCCCTTTTAGGCCATTTTTTATGCTGGCGAGTCTTTGGCGATTGGCTAAATTTGCTCTCAGGGCCTCAACCCTTCCCGCTTTTCTCGATTCAGTAACGAAATTTAGTATTCCTTCAAACGGCTTTTTCGCGTATGTCTTCAATAGCGGCAGTTTTATTTTCTTTACGGGGAGTTCTTTTAGAAGCGGTTTTAGCTCCGGTTTCGGCTTCTCTAAAACAACTACTTCAACCCGCGCCTCTTTTTCGACCTCTGCCGGTATCTCTTCTTCTTTCTCAACTAATTCGGTAGGCCGGATTTCTTCTCTTTTTACAGCTGCCCTCGGAATTGGTTTGCGTTCCACCTTTTTTTCTATAACAATGCCTTCTTCGATATCTTTCTCTATTTTTTCTATTTTTTTCCTGCACCCGTCGATTCTTATATTAACCATCTCTTTAATAAGAGATATGCGCGCTGCCTTATGTGGATAATCCTTTTCAAGATTCTCAAGCATCTTTAAGGCCCCTAAATAACCCTGAAGCGCGATTAAATACTTGTCATCCTTTTCGTCGATTGAGGACTTCTCTACAATTTTCATAATCTTATCTATATTTTTTGAAAACGCTATTTCCTGGTCGCTTCGGCCTTCTAATCTGATTATCTCCTCCCTCGAGGAGATAATCCTTCTCTCTGCCAGTTCCAGAAGAAGCTTTGCTTCCTGCCATTCTGGAATATTCTCCAGGATAAATTTGGTTTTTTCTCTGGCTTCGGTATATTTCTTCAAAGCAATATAGAATTTACTCTCATTTTTTTCTTTGTCGGCGCTCTCAATCAAAACATATACCTTCTCTAACTCTTTTTTGTAAGGAAATTGGGGGTCGATCTCCTGCTCAATCTTATATATTTCTGCCTTACATTGCTCAATCTTATGCTCTAATAGCTCTTTTAAAAGCGAAATGCGTCTATTTTCCGGCTCCTTCGCAAGTTCATCCTCAACAATTGCCATTGCCTCTTTGTATTTTTGCAAAGCGTTTACATATCTCTGGTTCTCCTTGTCTATCGCGCCTTTCTCGATAAGGGCTAAAATGTCCTCGGATCTATCGGTAGCCCATAGAGAACTCGAAAAACCAAAGATTACCAATAAGATAACCAGCGTTGTTAATATGTGCCTTTTTTTCATCTTAACCATTTTTTGATATTAAAAAGGAGATTTTTGTTCGCCAAGCATCTCCTTTTTTGTAAATTATCTTCTTACAAAATATATATAGGGGCTTGCCTTATTCTATCGTAAAACCTATTTGGCCTCCTAAAAAATCTTCACCACCGTAATCGAGGACGACCTGAACAAAATATTCACCCGGGGCAAGCTCGCCTTTATCATATTTAACCGAAAATTGCCTGCTCGTGCCGGGCAGAACCCCTGATTTACTTTCGTTAAGCATAAGTTCGGCAATTTCGGCCTCTGAAGAATCGATGAGCTTCACCGGGCCGTTGGGTCTTGCCAGGACGTTGCCGCCGTTTTTTACTGTGCAGTATATTTCAAAAACTCCGTCTTTATCGGGCTTGCCAACCCTTATATCCTGAAGCTCGGCTATGTATTCTTCCGTCCCCTGGACGGTTATCAAGAAAATAGAGCCGAGTCTTACATTTATGGCTGCGGTGGTTCTGCCTTTAATAAACTCTCTAAGAGGCGGGGATACCTCAAAGAACGCAACGCCATATCGTCCTCCCCGAACGCCTTTAGGAACCTCTGTTACATAACGCACTTTTATCTGTTCCGCGGGGGGCACATCAAATTCTGTAGGCCCTATCTTCAGCCAATCAGCTATAGTCCATGGCGTGGTTCCTTCGGGAAGAAAATCATTGCTTCCGTCAGGCAAATAAACCAGGTCATTTATATACACCTTTACGTGGATAGCATTTTCTTCATCATAATTAGTAACAGTTATATATCCGCTCTTTTCCTGTCCGGGTTCAACAAACATTTCTACCCTTGGAGGGTCTACATTCATCCTAAAGGCATGGGCGCAATAATCCGTTAAACAGAGAAAAACCAATATTGCGATTAAAAAAATTGGTTTTTTCATCTTTGTAATTAATTTCATAATTCCTCCACCATTATAAATCTAATATGGGCGGTGTAAGCCCCTGCCGTTTGATTCTCTGGAATCTTTAATCTGTATTTAAGCCTTATCTGAACCTCGGTGCCTGCCTCATCGGTGCCTGCGCTTGTGTATATCAACACCGGGGTTTTCGAAAAAGGAGCGGGTTTTGAAACGCTGGCCGAAAGAATACCCTGGCCGTTTATCAGCTCCTCAACTATCCACTGGAAGTTCTCCGGGGGTATAGTATAAGTCATGCTGGTAAAAGGCCTTAAAATCTGGGCTTTAAAATACCATGTTCTTCCATTGTCTGACGTAAAATTAAACTGGTGTTCGTAACCGCCTCTTTCTACAAGCTTTTTTTCCTCGCCCAGCTCCATGGCTCCGAAATCAATCGTCTTGTAATTCCCCTCTATGGACATGTCAAAAGTCGCAAAAACTTCCTTCGGTATGATAAGAACTATCAAAAGAAATACAATTAAAAATCTAACAGGATTCATTATTCTTCCTCCGTCAGCATGTAAGCTACTCTCAAGCTGTAATGGCCTCCCATGGCTCGTGGGGGCAGATTAAGCCTGTATTGAAATCGTATTATAACCTCATTGCCTGTCTCATCTTCCGCGCTGCTTGTGTAAACCAGAACAGGTTCACGCGAAAATTCCTGCCATTCTGATACAACCGTTCCCGAACCATTGGCGCTTAACACCCTCCACTTAAAACTCGAGGCCGGTATTTTGCTCCCTGTAGGGCCTATGATTTCATCAATAATATGTATCTTTACATAATATGTAAATCCTTTGTTGGAAATGCACTTTATTTCATTATAATATGCGCCTTCCTTTAATGTTACGCTTTCCCCTGATTCAACCTGGCCAAAGTCAAGGTAACTATTGTCAATATTTATATCAAAGGCACGAAGAACGACAACCGACGCAAACACATCTACGGTCGCTTCTTCCGCATTGCAAATGGGATTACTTAGAAAATATATTAATGTAATAGATATAAAATATCTAAATATTTTATTCCGCATATCTACATACCTGGTTTTTTATAATATATACCATATTTTACGCAAAAATGCAAATTAAGGCTCGTTTGTCATCGTATATGTTATCGCTACCGTGTATGTCCGGCCAGCCTCAAGCCCTTTCGGGTCAACAGCGAAACTAAAGGTTGAAAGCGTGCCGAAAGGCGTATTAACCGTATCTCCGCTCCCGGAGATATATACGGTGGTCGGCTCTTTCGGTAAAGGTCTCCAGTCAGCGGCGTAAGTCAGGGTTCCGCCTGTCTGGGCTCCGGTATTCCGATTCCATGGTTGAGAAAAGTAATACAATATACTATTTTCAGGTAACCCTTCTGAAAAGCTTCCGTGAATCTTTAAATACCATGTCTCGCCTGTGTTATCAATGCACACCACACCTGTATCGCTCTTTCCGTCGTTCTCTGCTCTCCCCACAGGGTAGACCATACTCTTTGTAGGGTCGACATTGCTGAATGGAATAGTTGTGGAATATATCACATTCTGGTCGGTATAAAATTCTGCCGAGAATATGCTTGACGCTGTGATATTTACGCTTGTACTCACAGTCTTATCCACGGCAATTCCCTGGCGGGTTAATGCCAGAAAAACGGCTATCAAAATCAAGATTCTTATAAATCTTAATCGGAGTTTAAGCACTTATCCCAACTTCCTTCCCGCAAATGCATCACATAGGTTCTCACGCCACGAGTATAATTAGCGATTGGTGTGCTTTAGATAGAGGTTTCCTCTTTAGTGTGTCTTTTATTCTAAAGATGCCTATTCTTCGAAAGACACACCAATCCTTTTACTCTTACAAACGATTCCTTAAGCAAATTTCTTTGCGTAAGTTGCTCAATTATGTAAGAGTCGGTGTCAGGGTATACGTGATGGTCGTTGTATAGGCACTATCTGCAGCTGGAAGGCCAGTGGGAACCAACGCATAACTTATCGGTATTACCACTCCGTATGTTGCATAGATGGTAGACCCTGACTTGTAAACAGTTGATGTAGTTGATAGTTCTCCCCATCCGTCTGTTCCCGTACCTGTACTTCCGGCAAAACCGCTTGGATATACTACCTCGCCATCTGCCGGGGTTTCCATTGCAGCGCCACAATCAAACGCGCCGCCCACTTCGTATCCTATTTTACCGTCTAAATCATCACCGCTAGTTTTTTCGATTTTCAGGCAATAAGGGTGAACGTTACTTTTTATGACAAGGGCCACGTCAGATTTGCCGTCAGTTGGATCTGTTTGGTTGAGTCCGCCTCCGAGTATCGCGTCATTGTTGTAATACCATGTAGCGCTTCCATCAACTGTCTTAAACGTAATCAATTCTGAAGACCTCGCCTTTTCACCAGGACCTACGCCAGGTACTCCAAACGAAAGGTCGAAGATTTCACCTACGTTAGCCTTTACAGTTGTGGTCTTAGTCTGGGGCTCAGCTGCATATGAGTTCGCTGCAATCCCTATTGCAAATAGCAATACCATTGTTGCGATTAACAATTTCTTCATTTTTTTTCACCTCCTTTTGTTATTTCATTACTTTCTAAAGTATTTTACTAATTTCATATAAAAAAATTATTTATTTTTCACTATTATTATAGCATATTTTACTGTTTGAATAGTCATAGTTATGTAACTTCTTTGCAATAATTATGTAACAATATATAAGGAAGACGTGATAACATAAAAGTAACTTAATCAAGTGTAGTCGTTAATGTAAACTGAATCGTACAGTTATATGTCTGTGTAGGGTCTAAGCGACCCGGATCAATAGCAAAACTGAACATACAAAGTGTCCCATCCGGCGTATTTATCGATTCCAGCGGCCCGGATGTGTAAACCATGGTTGCGCTTGTCGGCATATCGTGCCAACCCGTGCCTCCGGTTATTTCCCCGTCTGAGGGTTGATTCATTGTTCTATTCCACGGTTGCCATAAGTCGTATTTCAGTTTGCCTACCGAAATAAGTGGATCCTGGCTACCCTTTATTTTCATATACCACGTGGTGTTGCGATTGGTCGTGCATACAAGCCCCACGTCGCTTTTGCCGGGACTGGCCTCTCTTCCGTCAGATTCAACCCAATTGTCTGTCGGGTCCATTCCCGTAAAGGGCACCATCGTAGTATAGAGGATATTCTGATCATCGGTGGGAAATTCGAGGGACCAGGTGTTAGACACATCGAAACCGCCGCTTGCTATTATGGTCTTGGTCTCAGCGAATAAAAATACATTTGTTATGCTTATAGCCAACAAAAAGATAAAAATCAATAATACTTTCTTCATATTAACCCCTTCTTTTTGACATTATATCAAAAAAATACAGACTTTTCAAGAAAAAAAAGCTAACTATTTTATACTCTAACTTATCTTTGTTTTTTAAGTTCTTCGTTCATAAGGCGGGTGGCCTGGAAGAGTGTTTCTCTGGCCTCTTTATTTGTAAGAATGACCTTCTGTATCGCTTGGTCAACGAATCTGGTGCTTACGTCATTGGCCTCGGCCGGAGGCCTCGGCACTTCCTCGGACATTTCGTCCTCGGTCGCGAGCGCAGCGACCTGTCCGCCGAAGCCTTGGCGTAGGCGGAAGCAATCTCAACCAACTTCGGTATTACCTTCTCAATCCCTATCCGCACCATTTCCCTCGCTCGATCCTGCGAATCCGCAATAGCATAATTCCTGAACTCCGGTGCATTACCGGAAGGTCTCAGATGTGATATCTCACCATTATCAAAAAGTATTCTTATGCCATCTGTATAATCTAATTCTTTAGGCTTCCCAAAACCATCACATTTAAGAAATACTTCTTCTATTCTCTTTTTAATAATTTCTAACTCATCTCTATTATTCAAATCTTTAGGGGTTAAATAACTGATTATGCTCTTTGCCATTTCCATAGGAAATGCTTTTTTCCTATCTGCATGTGTGAACCTTTTGGTGAGTGTTTTTATTAATGCTGAAACGCTCAATCCGCTTTTTACGATCAAATGTATAACACTTAAAAGTGGAAGTACTGCGTCTCTCGTAGGTAAAGCCTTAAGGGTTTTATCTCCAATCGTAAGATCGGTTCCCGTTAAAAAACCACCATTCGATTCCCATGAAAACACATTCCATTCACCTCGGTGACTCTCGATAGAATCATTCATTGCAGCAATAACAAAAGGGGACCCTATCTTGGTCTGGGTCAATTCTATACCTTTGTCTTTACAAATCCTTATAATAGAATCATTTGCACTAACAGGAACACACACGGCATCTACCTTTATATTTATTTTTTCCAAACCCAATATAGCAAGTAATCCCAAAATATCACCGGTTATATATTTTACAAAGTCCTTTGGTTTACCTCCTTCATATTCCCTGTAAACCAGAAGTGGTCTATCCGAATCACCGTCTAATGTTATCCCGATATCAAGATCGTTATCCACGAGAACCTTCTTAAAGATACCTAAAGTCTTATCAGAAACACTTTCAGTATCAACTGGAACAAACTGATCACTTCTTAAAGGTTCATTGCCTATCTTGATATTAGGGGCAAAGATCTTTGCACCTAAGCTTTCAAAGATGTCTTTTACGATGTCTCTGCCTACGGCAGAATGTTGATATAGAAATATCTTTGTCCCTTCAGGAAAAAATTCATTCCCGAACGCATCTTTATACCTATCTATATAAAATTGGCCAGACTCACCTGTATGACCTTCGGCCCTTAAGAGCTGATTAAATTTAGACTCAGAATCCGCCTTAAAAGTCCTTTTTTTATCAAAAATTGAATCTTCAATAGAACAAACTTTTATCCTTTCTTTTCTTACATTTTCCAAAATACCTGACTCATCCGATTTCAATATCTCTCCCGAACACTTTGTAAACTTTATACCATTCCTATCCGCCGGTATATGACTACCTGTAACCATAATACCGGCCATATTATTGCACATTGCATAATAAGCTAAAGCAGGACTGGGAACCTGCCCTTGATCGTCTACTATACCGCCCATATCAGCAATAGCAGCTGCCACAGCCCTTTTTATCTTATAGGTACTAGGTCTTCTATCTCCAGCTATTGCTATAGTATCACCTTTTTTAAATTCTCCGGCATCTTTAAGATATGCAATAAAACCCCTTGCATTAACATAACATTCCATATCAGTCATATTTTCGACCGTATCTCTTAAGCCGCTTGTACCGAACTTTAATTCTTTAAATTTCGCATTCATTTTTTAATCTGACATCCTTTGATAATTAAAATTAGGGACAGACACCTTTTTCCCTGTTCAAGGCATCTGTCCCTATTCTTTACTTGAGCAGTTACTTAAACCCTGCCTCTGCGATCTTCGAGCTTCCTGCGGTTTTCCTTGGCTCTTTTTTTTGTCAACCGCACGCGCAAAACAAAAATAATAGCGACGATCAGGCCCACGATCGGCACAGTAGCCAGACAGAAGCGAATCCAGAATATGGTCTCAGGCGCCTGCACCTTAAGTTTCCAGGTAAAACCCGCCCATGTCAAAATAAGACCGGAAAAATAATACCCTAATGAATTTCCCAGTTTAAGGATATAGGAAGCACAGGCGGTAAAAGAACCTTCCCTTCTTTCATGCGTATTAAGCTCATCGTGGTCAATAATGTCGGCGCCGATGGAACTATGCAGCATCCAGAGAGAAGCCGCAGCCATTCCCATCAAACCCGATGCGATCGTTTGCAGCCACGGGATCGCCGGCGTATATAAGAACCAGGAACCGCCGTAACCGCATATGCCTATGGCGCAGGCTACCACTACGGCCCTGCGTTTGCCGATCCGATGCGCCAGAGCCGCATGTAACGGAACCCCTATAAGGCCACCCAGCATAAAAGCCACGCCCATCCAAAACTGCCAATTATCTCCGGTAATTTTGTCGCCGCCGGCTACATAAAAAACCGTAGCATAGTAACCAAGTGAGCCCACCATGCTCGTACCCAAAGTAAAAGCGGCACCCACAACCATCATCTTACGGAACGGCGTACACCTAAGAGTCTCACCCAAGCCACCCAGAATGGAAATTTTCTCTTTAACCTTCACCACCACTTTATCATAGTAGCGTTCTTTAACTCTAAAGAAAATGATTATGGCAAAAATAGCCATTACAACACCAAATATTGATGTGTAGACCTGCAATCCCAGGAGAGTATTCTTTTGTCCTGTTCCCGGAATAAGAAACCAGGCGAGGTTCGTAAACCGCAAAGCATAAAAATTGCCCAATTCTGAAATCTTTTGGGCGACGCTGCGATAGGACATGATGGAGGTGCGCTCTTCATAGTCAGGCGACATTTCTGCGCCCAAACTATAGTAAGGCACGGTAAAAGAGCTGATTATGGGAATATAAATCATGTTGGACAGTATCATGTACCAAAATATCACGGACACGCCGAGGAATTTCAGCTCTACCCAGGATGGCGACACCAAAAACAAAATTGGCAGACTCAGTCCGCTTAAAATACCGGCGATCAAAATAAAAGGGCGCCGGCGGCCCCATTTGGAACGCAAATTATCGGACAGCCACCCCACCACAGGATCAACAATGGCATCAAAGACTCGGATCAATGTAAGCGCCAAGCCCACCAGCCACGGTGGAACACCCAAATACATGTTAAAAACCGCAAAGGCAACGGCCGCGTACATCCAGAGACCCCACATATCAATTGCCGTGCCAAGACTATAGGCCAACTTGGTGTGAATCGGAAGACGATCCCGCAGGGGTTTCTTTCCATTAACAGTATTAGCTTTTTGCATTGTGTTTCCTCCGTTTTCCTCTTTTACCATAAAACGCCGTAAAGCCCCTTGCTTTAGCAATGGGGATATAAGGCATTTTCTTTTCTTTTTCTTTCATTCTTTAATTTCTTTAATTTTTTATGCAGCAAAATCGCATTTTCGTTGTCTTATATATATGAGAGGGGTAAAAAGGTGCATAACTCCCTTTTTTTAACTAAAGACCAAAGACAAAAATGAGAAAGACATATCTCTATAGAGCCAGAATAAACAAGGCCACGGAAGAGGGCTGCAATCAATGGCTTGCGATATGTAGAGGACTTTATAATCTTGCTCTTGAGCAAAGAATTGATGTATACAGACAGCAAAAGAAGTCTGTATCTCTCTACGAACAGATGGCACAATTGCCTGAATTGAAAAAGGCTTTCCCGGAATTTAAGACTGTAGGCTCTCAATGTCTCCAGGATGTGCTCGAGAGAGTGGATAGAGCCTTTCAGGGTTTCTTTCAAAGACTCAAAACCAGAAAAGGTAAAGCGGGATTCCCTCGTTTTAAAGGTAGAAATAGGTTTCATTCTTTCACTCTTAAGCAGGCCGGATGGAAACTGGAAGGCCGCTTCCTCTACATTAAGGATATCGGCACATTCAAGCTTTTCCTCTCCAGGGAGGTTCGGGGAGACGTTAAAACCGTAACTATTAGAAGAGCATCTACAAGTAAGTGGTTTGTAGCCTTTTCCTGTGATAATGTTCCTGTTAAAGAATTCCCTGAGACTCTCGCTGAAGTTGGTATTGACGTGGGTATTAAGTCTTTTTGTGTTGACTCTTGTGGCAATCAAATTGATAATCCTAAATATTTCAGGCAATCTGAAAAGCTTTTGAGAAGAAGGCAGAGAAACCTTTCTCGCAAAAAGAAAGG
>JAUWBJ010000051.1 GCA_030605095.1 Candidatus Omnitrophota bacterium
AAGAAAAGCAGGCCTTCCGATTATACCCGGCAGCTTTAATGTTATCGGCACAAAAGAAGAGGCATTAAAAATAGCGAAAAAGATAAAATATCCCGTTATAATAAAAGCTGCCCTGGGCGGCGGGGGAAAGGGGATGCGTACATGTCATAATGACGTGAGGCTTATAAGCGCTTTCCTCACGGCGCAGAGAGAGGCGGAGGCTGCTTTCGGCAATCCGAATGTTTACATCGAAAAATATATCGAAGAACCCCGTCATATAGAATTTCAAATATTGGGAGATTCTTACGGCCGCCTCATACATCTGGGCGAAAGGGACTGCACCGTCCAAAGGCGGCACCAAAAACTGATTGAAGAGTCGCCGTCGCCTGTCATAAACAAAAAACTAAGAAAGAAAATGGGGGAACTCGCGATAAAATGCGCCAAATCCATAGGCTATGTTAATGCCGGCACCATTGAATTCCTCTTTGATAAAAAGGACAATTTCTACTTTATGGAGATGAATACGAGAATTCAGGTTGAACACCCGGTTACAGAAATGCTTACGGGTATCGATATTGTCAAGGAGCAGATAAGAATTGCGGACGGAGAGAAGCTACGAAAAAAACAGGATAGTATAGAATTGAGAGGGAGCGCCATTGAATGCCGCATTTATGCCGAAGACCCGGAGCACGACTTCAGGCCGTGCCCCGGCAGAATTGTTTCGCTTAATCTTCCGGGCGGCCCCGGAGTCAGGATAGACACGCATATATATCCCGGATACGAAATATCTCCCTATTACGACGCTATGATCGCTAAACTCATCGCTTACGCAGATACGCGAAAACTTGCGATTTCTGTTATGCAGCGCGCCCTGGAGGAATTTATTATTGAACCTATCAAGACGACGGTTCCTTTTCACAAAAAAGTGTTAACAAACCCCTCATTTTTGAAGGGAAAGTATTCCACGACTTTTGCGGATAAGCTGTTGGGGAAAAAAGAAGGGTAAGAAGGAGGGTAAAATGAATTTTATAAGGAGTTTGGCCATAATCATGCATGCACTGGTTCTTCTGGCAATAGGCGGGATTTTAGTATCGTTATCATTGGGTCTTTTTTCGCCTGATGAATTGGGCAATATTGTAAATTATATTTACACCCAGACTAATGTAAAACTGATTCTCGGTATCATTGGTGCGTTGTTTATCGCAGGCGGGCTTTTAACGGCTAATATAAATTTAGGCAGGATGCGGATGCAAAAGACAATTGCCTTTGAAAACCCCGAAGGACAAGTAACGGTCTCGCTATCAGCTATAGAGGATTTTATAAAAAAGAGCGTGCGCCACCTTCCGGAAGTTAAAGAACTTCGCTCAAATGTTACGGCAAGCAAAAAAGGAATCAATATTGTATGTAAAGCCACGATATTTGCCGATTCAAACATTCCTGCGACTACAGAAAGAATACAAGGTATCGTAAAGTCGAGGGTACAGGAGATGCTGGGCGTGGAGGAAACAATTAATATAAAAATACATGTAACAAAGATTTCTTCTAAAGGAAAGGGCGAAACACCTATACCGCCAAAAGAACGCGAAGAGACGTCCAGGCGTATGCCGTTTGGAGGAGACGAGTGAAAAGGAGGAAAAAATGGCTATAAAGCGAATCGGCGTATTAACGGGGGGCGGTGATTGTCCGGGTTTAAACCCGACTATTCGCGCCATCGTAAGGAAAGCGCTTAAAGAAAACATACCGGTAACAGGAATTAGAAACGGGTGGAAGGGCCTGATAGAAAGAGACACTGTCGACCTCGACCTTAATTCCGTCTCCGGTATTCTGCCAAAAGGCGGGACTATCCTGGGGACAAGCAGAACTAATCCATATAAAGAGAAAAGCGATATCGGAAAAGTCAAAAAGAATCTAAACGCGCTGAAATTAGACGCGCTTATTGTCATAGGCGGTGATGATACTTTAGGCGCAGCATCTAAACTGTCTAAAGAGGGGTTAAAAATAGTGGGCGTGCCGAAAACCATTGACAATGACCTATCGTGCACAGACTTTACCTTTGGTTTTGACACAGCCGTAAACATAGCCACCGAGGCTATTGATAGGCTGCACACGACAGCCGAAAGCCATCATCGCATAATGGTAGTAGAGCTAATGGGGCGCCACGCCGGTTGGATAGCCACATACGCGGGTTTAGCGGGGGGCGCTGATATTTTACTTATTCCGGAAATCCCTATTGATATGGATGAGGTTTGCGACATTATAAAAACCAGGCACGCGAGAGGAAAAGATTTCAGCATTGTTGTGGTTGCCGAAGGCGCGAAATTAAAAGACCTGGATTTAGTCTTAAAGACTAAAAAGAAAGACTCGTTCGGGAATGTCCTTCTCGGAGGTATCGGCCACACGATTGGCAAAGAGCTGGGAGAAAGAACCGGTTTCGAGACGCGCGTTACGGTATTAGGCCATATTCAAAGAGGCGGAACGCCAACCGCATTCGACAGGGTTCTCGGAACAAGGTTCGGAGTAAGGGCTGTCGAGCTTGTTTTAAGCGGTGAGTTCGGCCAAATGACAGCTCTTAAAGGCAATGAGATTGTAAGCGTACCCTTAGAAGCCGCTGTCGGCACGCTTAAAACAGTTGATATGCGTCTTTATGAAATCGCCAAGATATTTTTCGGGTAACCTTATATGAAAAACAAAATAAAAAAATCCATAGAGGCGAGCCGAGAAGTTAAAAACTCTCTTTTGTCCGAAAAAACCCTCGCGCTTATCGAAAAAGCCGCTAAGCGTATAATTGAGTCGTTAAAACATGGCGGAAAAGTTATCGTCTTCGGGAACGGGGGAAGCGCCTCTGACAGCCAGCATATGGTAGCGGAACTGGTAGGCCGCTTTAAAAAAGAAAGGGCTGCGATACCGGCGATTGCCTTAACGACAAATACCTCAACTATTACGGCACTTTCTAATGATTATGGTTACGATATAAGTTTTAAAAGGCAGCTCGAAGCGCTTGGAAAAAAAGACGATATCGCGATAGGCATATCTACGAGCGGCATGGCAAAAAATGTTATTGCGACCCTCTTAAAAGCGAAAGAAATGGGTTTGGCAACCGTTGGATTGACAGGCACCGGTGGCGGCGCCCTTAAAGATATATCTGATTTAAGCATTGTGGTTAACTCCGGTGACACACCCAGGATTCAAGAAGCGCATATTTTGATTATACATATTCTTTGCGAGCTAGTAGAAGATGAATCGTAAAATAAAAAAGCTTAAGGAAATCAAGCAAATCGCAAGAAAGCTACGAAGAAAAAAGCGAAAGATTGTTTTTACGAACGGCTGCTTTGACATACTTCACTACGGGCATATAAAGTATCTTGAAAAATGCAAGCGCCTTGGCGACGTTCTAATCATCGGCCTTAATAGCAATTTATCCGCAAAGAAGATCAAGGGAAAAGGCCGTCCGATAATGGGCGAGAAAGAAAGAGCGTCTATCCTATCAGCGTTAGAATTTGTTGATTACATAACTATCTTTGATGAGAAAACCCCGGAAACGCTTATAAAAGAAATTACGCCGGGCATCCTCGCGAAAGGCGGAGACTGGCGAAAAACTGATATTGTAGGCCGTAGCCACGTAGAACGGCATGGCGGCAGGGTGGTTACCATACCGTTTGTTAAGGGCTATTCCACAACAAGCATACTAGCCCGTATTAAGAATGCATAGGCTTCTACGTATTATCGATGTAAACCTAAACCGCTCCCAGGAGGGCCTAAGGGTTTGCGAAGATATAGTGAGGTTTATATTAAACGACAGGAAAATGCTACGTTCTTTTAAATCGCTAAGACACAAGGTCGGGGCATTGGCAAAGCGGATTTATGGGAAGAAAACCCTTGTCCACCCCCGGGGTGGACAAGGGTTAATGGTTCTGAAATCGCGAAATGTGAAAAGAGACGTTGGCAAGCTCACGACTTATCGAGAGGGCAGAAGAAAAAATATTGGTGATGTTTTTCGCGCAAATATTCAACGCGTTAAGGAATCTTTAAGAGTGCTCGAAGAGACCTCCAAGCTTTTAGACAGAAGAATCTCACAGAGCTTCAAAACAATACGTTTTAGGGTATATGAACTGGAGAAAAAATCCCGCGTCAAGCTGGAAGCTATACTGCATCATAAATAAAAATATCATACAGGGCGCTTCCCCTCAAAAGGTAGCACAGGCTTTATATGCCAAAGGTGTAGACGTTATTCAGCTAAGATATAAAAATTATCCGTCATATAAGCTTGTCCGCATCGCAAAAAAGATACAAGGGATAGCGCGTAAATCTAAAAAAGCTTTGCTGATAAATGACAGAATCGATGTTGCCCTGGCAAGTGGGGCAAAAGGCGTACATCTCGGAAGCGGGGATTTATCTCTTCGGACAGCGCATTTTCTACTAAATCCGAAAAGCATCGTCGGAAAGACCGTGCACAAAATTAAGGAAGCAAAAAAGGCAAATTTTGAAAAAGCGGGCTATGTAAGCGCGGGCCCCGTTTTCTCCACGCCTCTTAAAAAGAATCTCAAGAAACAGGGCATAGATTTCGTCAAAAAAATAAAAAAATGCGTATCCCGGCCTACCGGACAGGCGGGCCTGCCTGTATTCGCAATCGGCGGAATTAATAAACGAAATGTAAAAGCCGTTCTTCAAAGCGGTGCAGGAATCTGTGTTACGCGGGCTATATTTGAGGCCGAAGACCTCCTTAAGGAAATAAAAAGATGAGCTTAATCGAAAAATCAAAAAAAGGCATACAAACGCCCCTTATTAAAAAAATAGCGAAGTCCGAAGGCGTAGCCGGAAAAGCAATAACTGAAAATATAGCCAAAGGAACGGTTGTTATACCTAAGAATAAAATCAGGGCTCTTAAAAGGCCTTGCGGTATAGGCAAGGGATTAAAAACAAAAATCAACGTAAACATCGGGACATCGGCAGATTATTCAAGCGCCAATTTTGAATTGAAGAAGCTGAAATCCGCTGAATCGTTAGGCGCGGATACGGTTATGGACCTTTCTACAAGCAAGGACCTGAAAAAGGTGAGAGCCAAAATCCTGGAGAGGTCAAACATACCGCTGGGCACCGTACCTATTTACGAAATAGCGATTCTCGGAGCCAAGAAATACGGGAGTGTTGCCAAAATCCCGGAAAGTTTCTTTATCAAGACCATAGAAGCGCAGGCGAAAGAAGGTGTGGATTTCTTCACAATACACGCAGGGGTAACGCAGGAAACTTTAAGTTCTTTAAAATCAAGTAAGCGCGTTATGGGCATGGTTTCGAGGGGCGGGGCAATTCTTTTCAAGTGGATGACGGAAAATTCTAAGGAAAATCCCTTATACAGATTATTTGACGAGATTCTGGATATAGCAAAGGATTTCGATATAACGTTGAGTTTAGGCGACGGCATGAGGCCCGGGGCCGTTATTGACGCAACGGATGGCCCCCAAATTGACGAATTGTTGGTGCTCGGCCGTTTACAGAAGGCCTCCTTACAAAAAGGGGTACAGGTTATTATTGAAGGGCCCGGGCATGTTCCCATAAATCAAATAAAAGCCAATGTAGAATTAGAAAAATCCATATGTAACGGCGCCCCGTTTTATGTGCTGGGGCCGATTGTTGCTGATATAGCGCCCGGTTATGACCATATAACAAGCGCTATCGGCGGGGCTATGGCAGCCAGTTTTGGGGCGGATTTTCTGTGTTATGTAACCCCCTCCGAGCATCTATGTCTTCCGACTATACAGGATGTCAGGGAAGGGGTTATAGCGGCGAAAATTGCGGCGCATGCCGCAGATATCGCGAAAAATGTGCCGGGGGCAATTGAAAAAGATATTGCGATATCAAAGGCTCGCTTTTCGCGCAATTGGAAAAAACAGTTCGGGCTCGCTATGGACCCCAGGAAATGCAAGATATACAGAAAAAGTTCGACTCCTGCCATAAAAGACGTGTGCACAATGTGCAGCGAATATTGCGCGATTAAGATAAGCCAACGATGTTTAAAATGAAAAACGCGGCTATAACACAATGGCAGTGTGTCAGCTTCCCAAGCTGGTTATGCGGGTTCGATTCCCGCTAGCCGCTCTCTGGTATTAAAAAGACAATTCTAACCTGGTTAGAATTGTCAGATTAGATATAACGAGATGCAAATATGAAGTTGATACCGAACAGATTGTGTAGGAAAAGATACAAGGTGCAGAGGAAGCTGCGTAAATGGATAAGCGGCAAGCGATGGGGATGGAATACCGGAAAACCTAAACAATGCCAAGAGAAAGAATCACAAGAAGACAAAAGAATATAGCGAGATTGATGCGGGAAAAGAAACAAGCGCATGGAAGTAAATTAAAAACTTTTAAGAAGAAATGTCACGCAAAATAAACCTAGACGCTAAAACGATGGTAAGATTACTCACGGTTATACTGTCGCTTATATATCTGGCCGGTTGCGCTTCGATGGTGTATCCGCCGTCGGATATTGGGCGGGTTTCGACGCCGGGAATCTATCACGAGGTTAGAAGGGGCGAAACCATCTGGCATATATCTAAAATTTATGATATTTCTTTAAGGGAAATCATAAATTCAAATCGCTTGCCGGACGCGAGCAAAATCGAAGTAGGACAGCTTATTTTTGTCCCCGGGGTTCGTGATGCAGCCAGTGGAAGTAATTACGCCTGGCTCACAAAATTAGAAAGCTTTATCTGGCCCATAAAAGGCGTGGTGGTTTCGTACTTCGGCTCCATGAAAAACATGATTAAAAATAAAGGCATAGACATAGCAACTTCCGAAGGAACAGATATCCTCGCATCCCGCGGCGGCAAGGTAACATTCGTGAGTAATCACTTGAAAGGTTACGGCAAGACAATTATAATAGACCATCTTGACGGATTTCAAACGGTCTATGCTCACAATAAAGATAACTTTGTTAACGTAAATCAACGCGTAAAACAAAACGACGTCATAGCAAAAGTAGGAAAGACGGGCCGGGTAAAGAAACCGACCCTTCATTTTGAAATAAGGAAAAAACATAAACCGCAAAACCCGTTTTATTATTTACCTTAAGGCGTGAACGATGATAAGTGAACCGGCTGTAGGCAAGGTATTTTTTGGCAGGGATGATATTTTGCGCGTTTTAGAAAAGAGGGTAAATGCCCTTTTAAGCGGTTACAGGCAGAATGTGGCCTTAACCGGACAGATGCTTTCCGGAAAATCATCCATTCTATATCAATTTCTTTACACACTTAAAGATACATCCCTCATACCTGTTTACATAGAGGTTGTTGAAGAACCCTTCCCGTCGTTTGCCGACAAATTTATAGCAACCATTCTTTACAACTACCTTGTATCCTCGGGATATGAAGCCCCGAAAGACCTCATCCATCTGATAAAGGTGGCTGAACAATTTATTCCGCATACCATACATGCGATAAAGAAGGTGAAAATAGAACTCTCCAGGAAAAACTATAACGATGCTTACAGAAAACTTTTTAATCTTACGTCGATTTTGAAGGAAGAAACGGGAAAATCCTGCGTAGTTATTCTGGACGAGTTTCATAATTTGGAATTCTTTAAAATAAGAAAGCCGTATCTCTGTTTTGGAAAAATCATAATGATCCAGAAAGATACTATGTACATAGTATCAAGTTCGCAAAAAAGCACAATAAAGAAAATACTCTCGGAGAAACTCGCGCTTCTATACGGCAACTTCGAAATTATCGAGGTACTGGGGTTTGACAATAAAACAGCGGAGGCCTTTATAAAGGAGAAACTTCAAAATATTGCCCTGCCGCAAAACTATATGGGTTACCTTATAGATTTCACAGACGGGAACCCTTTTTATCTGGACGTTATAGCAAAGAAAATAGTAGAGATAGCAAATTCACGCCACCTCACCTCAATTGACGAAAATACCATCATTGAGGCATTCACCTCTCTTATATACAATACCAGCGGAACGATTAATCAGTATTTCACAAATAATATAATGAACCTCCTGGAGAAGAACCTGAGAGGGGTCTATTTAGAACTCTTAATTGCCCTGGCCTCGGGATGTAACAAATTAAAAGAGATAGCGAAGTGGTTTAACAAGAAAAAGAGCGGCGGTTTCGCCGCTAAACTTGCGCGACTTGTTGAGCTGGATATGATTTACAAAAATGGCGTCTTCTATGAAGTGCAGGATAAGGTATTCAAATTCTGGTTAAAAACCGTGTATTACAAAAAGAAAACATCTCTCGTTGATGATATTGTAAACAGAACAAATGACTTCAGAAAAGAAACTAAGCTTGATATTGACGTATATCTCGGTGAAAATCAAAAGAATACCCTCGAAAGAATAAAAGAGCTCTTTCTACTTTTCAACGGCGAAATAGTAGAAATCGAAAAAAGACAAAGGCGGCTTCCTCGTTTTGTCAGGATAGAGGCCCGGAAATACGGAAAATGTGAGGACTTGCTAAATTATCAAGAGTCAAACAAATACTGGGTATGCGAAATCTGGCGGGATAAAATAGATGAATCGGCTATATCTGATTTTATTGAGCGCTATTATTCTATGAGGGAAAGAATCACAAAGAAGATATGCATAGCGCTGGAAGGGATAGATACAAACGCCCTGCTTCTGGCTAAAGAAAAGAATATATGGGTGTGGGATTTGGAAAGTATTAACAGCCTCCTCAGGCTCTACAAAAGACACAAGCTTATATATAAATGAGCGCATGCCTTACGTCGACCACGGGGTCGACGTAAGGCATAGGCGCGAATTTACCCCGCCCTTATGGCGGGAATGAAATTACGCATTACAATCTATGTTTTATATACAGTGTATAAGTAATAAATTTTTGCATATTAGTGAAAAGCTCCGCCAAAAGGGCGGGGTTCAATTCGACCATTCAAAGTAGAAAATCAAAGGAGGTGGATTTATGACCCCTCAATGCGGGGTCATAAATCCAGGTCTCATTGAAAAGAATCGGCGTTATATCTGACACACATATTCCAAGGGCCGCTCCGGATTTGCCGGAAAGGGTTTATAGAGAATTTCAAGGCGTGGATATGATACTTCACGCAGGAGACCTCATCGAAATGAGCGTCTTGGAAAAATTGCAAGCTATAGCGCCGACGCATGCTGTCTCGGGAAATATGGATACGCATGAGGTTAAAGAGGCCTTACCCCAAAAAGACACAATTAATATAGGCGGGTTTAAAATAGGATTAAGGCATGGCTACGGGCCCCCGGCCAA
>JAUWBJ010000050.1 GCA_030605095.1 Candidatus Omnitrophota bacterium
TAAGTTTAGCACCCCTGTCAACTTAAAGATAAACGGGAAATTCGAGGGAAAGTTAGAAACCAAGGGAGTCCTAATAATAGGCGAAAAAGCAGATATAAATGCTAAAATAATCAAAGGGGAGAACATAACCATATTGGGTAAAGTAAAGGGTGATATCGTGAGCAGTAAGCACCTTGAACTTTCTGCATCTGCGAGGGTAATAGGGGATGTCAAAGCTTCTATTTTAGCTATCCATGAAGGTGCAATGCTGAAAGGCCATTGCCAAGTGCCCATCGAAGGCGAAATAATCAAACCCAAAAGAAAACCCTAAATCCCCGCTTTCCACATAAATTTCACAACATAAACTTCATGAACTTCACAACAGGCAAAAATATCAATTCTATTTAAGCCTATTATCTGATATAATAATGGAGAATAATAAGGAAGGTTCAATATGAAAACTAAAAAGACAAAAAGACACAAGAAGCTTCGGATTGCCCATATACACTGGGCGTTTCCGCCGATTATAGGCGGCGTGGAGACACACCTTGTAATGCTCCTTCCGGAGCTTGTTAAAAAGGGCCATGAGGTTAGTCTGCTTACCGGTTCCGCGGAAGGGGCAAAGGCCCATGATACTTACAAAGGCGTTAAGATAATCCGCGCGCCTATAATGAATTTGAACTGGTTAAGCAAAAGGGGTTTAGTCGGGATAGAAAAGGAAGTAAGAAATGTAGTAGGTTCTTTTTTGGACAGGGTAAAACCTCATGTTGTCCACGCGCATAACATGAATTATTTCAGCAGGACACATGCCAAGGTGCTGGAGGAGGAGGTAAAAAAGAAGAGACATATACCTCTTATTCTAACAGCGCATAACTCGTGGGACGATATGCTCTTTTTGCGGCTTACGAGAAAAATCCATTGGGACCACATCATTGCGGTAAGTTTTTATATCAAAAAAGAACTTATGGGCATAGGTTGCGACAGTCGCCAGGTAACAGCTATTCATCACGGCATAGACATAAATAGATTTAAACCGACAAACCGGAAGGAATACAAGGGCAGGCTTGCTTTTCTAAAAGATAAAAGGGTTATCTTTCATCCTGCGAGGATGGGTATTGCCAAAGGATGCGACGTCAGCGTGAAGGCGATGAGGCTTGTTATAAACAGATTTCCAAACGCGGTTTTAGTCTTAGCCGGCACAAAAAATATCGTGGATTGGGGAACCACACAGCAGAAGGATATCGCCTACATTGTAGACTTGATAGATGAATCGGGCATAAAGAAGAACGTCTTTATTGAGATGTTTACATTGGACGAAATGGTAAGGCTCTACGCCATTTCAGAAATCTGCTTGTATCCATCTACGGTAGGAGAGCCGTTCGGCTTAACAATGCTGGAGTCTCTGGCTTCGGGAAAACCTATGATTGTAACGAATTCAGGCGGCATGCCGGAAATTATACAGGACGGGATAAACGGCTACATTGTTCCGATAAAGGACTACGAAGCGATAGCTACCAAAATCATTACACTTTTAGATGACGAAGGACTGAAAGAACGAATCGGTTCGACGGGTAGAAAATTTGCCGAGCTCAGGTTCACAAAGGGGATTATGGCGGAGAATAATATTGAGATATATAAACAAGTGACAGGCGCCAAATGAAGCCGGAAATAATTTTACTCCTCCTCATCACGGCTTTTTTGTGGGGCACAACACCTGTTCTGGAAAAGATTGGTTTAGGCAGCGCCGATCCGCTGACAGGGGTTACTATAAGAAGCATCGCTGTTACCGTGGCGCTGGTTATATATTTAGTTCTTGCCGGGAAGGCGAAACAGGTTTTTCAGGCTGATTTTAAGACATGGGTTATCTTTTCCGTAACAGGTTTGATGGCAGGGCTCCTGGGCATGCTCACATATTTTATCGCTCTTAAACGAGGTGCTACATCGCAAATTGTACCCATCGCCGCGGCCTATCCTCTGGTTACGGTTATATTGAGCGTGCTTATTCTCGGTGAACACGTTACGTTTTTGCGTTTAATCGGAACAATCCTTATAGTAGTAGGTATCTGGTTTGTACGGAGCTAAACTATGTGCGGGATAATAGGATATATTGGCAAAAAACAGGCGCAGCCCATACTTTTAAACGGGCTGAAGCGTTTGCAATATAGAGGGTATGACTCAACGGGTCTGGCTGTGCTCGATGATAAAGGCTTAAGGCGCGCCCCATCCCTCCGGATTAAAAAACGTGCCGGAAAACTAAACATGCTGGAAACCGCTGTCGCCAAAAGACCTCTTAAGGGAAAATTAGGAATCTCACAGGTCCGCTGGGCAACCCACGGTGTTCCCAATCAGGTTAACGCTCATCCTCATTGGGACTGCACAGGAAAGATTGCTTTAGTGCACAACGGGATTATCGAAAATTATGAAGAGCTAAAAGAGGACTTACTTAAGCAAGGACATAAGTTTCGCTCCGAGACTGATACAGAAGTTTTAGTGCATTTGATCGAAAAATTTTATCGAGGTAAATTAGAGAAAGCGGTCCAGCAGGCCTTAAAAGAGGTGCGGGGCGCCTACGCTATTGCGGTAATCTCGAAAGACGAACCGGAGAAACTGGTAGGTGCCAGATTCGGCAGTCCTTTAATTGCCAGCGTAGGCAAGGAGGAAGGCTTTTTAGCCAGCGATATCCCGGCACTTCTGGATTATACTAAGGAAGTTGTTTTGCTCGAAGATGAAGAAATAGTTGTGGTTACGCCGGGGAGCCTGGTGGTCCGGAATTTACAGGGTAAGACCTTAACCAAAGAAAAGGTAAAGATACGCTGGGATGTTGCGCAAGCGGAAAAAGAAGGATTTCCTCACTTTATGCTTAAGGAGATTCATGAACAGCCACAGGCCATTCGCAGCACTTTAATGGGGCGCATCGCTGAGAGTAAGGATGAGATTGTGCTCCCTGAGCTTAAGTCTTTAGAGGGGTTCCTCGCCTCAATGCAGAAGATAATAATTATTAGTTGTGGCACGGCCTGGCATGCGGCGTTGGTGGGTAAATATATGCTGGAGTCAAATGTGCGTATTCCCGTGGAAGTAGATATATCCAGTGAGTTTCGTTATCGCGATCCTATCCTCGATAAAAAGACATTGGTTGTGGCCATTACCCAATCCGGCGAGACCGCCGATACCTTAGCGGGCCTTCGCGAGGCAAAAACACGCGGTGCCAAAATCCTATCCATCTGCAATGTGCTGGGTAGCTCCATCCCCCGCGCATCGGACGCGGTAATCTATACCCATGCCGGCCCTGAAATTGCCGTTGCCTCTACCAAGGCCTACACCTCTCAGTTGGCGGTACTTTATCTTTTTACGCTCTATTTGGGAGGTTTAAGAAAGGCCTTATCCGCCCCTAAGATTAAAGAATTAATTTTAGAACTGGAAAGAATTCCTCAATGCTTGGAAAAACTGCTGGAGAGTAAAAAGATAATACTGGAATGTGCCCGACGGTATTATCATTCTTTTGGCTTTTTATATCTGGGGCGGACTTTAAATTTCCCTACGGCTTTAGAAGGGGCCTTAAAGATTAAGGAAATTTCTTACATCCACGCCGAAGGCTATGGGGCAGGGGAGATGAAACACGGACCGATTGCCTTGATTAATCCGCGTTTGCCTGTTGTCTGCATTGCCCCTGAGTCGCGTGTGTACGATAAGATGCTTTCCAATATTCAGGAAATCAGGGCCCGCAAGGGAATTGTGATTTCTGTGGCCACGGTTGACGATAAGCGGATTCCCCATCATTCTAATCACGTAATCTATATCCCTAAGGTCAAAGAACTTTTTTCGCCGCTCTTAACGGTAGTGCCGCTTCAACTTCTGGCCTATTATATCGCTGCCAAACGCGGCTGCGATATCGATCAGCCTAAGAATCTCGCAAAATCCGTTACAGTCGAGTAAATGCAAACCACAGGCGCGTTATACATAGTAAGCACTCCTATAGGCAATCTCGAAGACATAACCCTTCGCGCTTTACGTACGCTAAAGGAGGTTGACCTGATCGCAGCGGAAGATACGCGACGCACAAGGATTCTTCTGGATAGATATAATATACGAAAGAGATTAATCAGCTTCTATTCGTATAACAGATTAAGAAGAAAAGACGAAATTATTAATCTTCTAAAAGAAGGCAAGAACATTGCCCTTGTTTCGGACGCTGGCACGCCGGGAATTTCGGATCCCGGTTTTTCGCTGATAAAAAGCGCCATAGAAAACCGTCTCTTGCTTACGCCCATTCCGGGCCCGACAGCGCTTATTACCGCTTTGGTTATTTCAGGAAAGCCAACCGACAAATTTGTATTTGAGGGATTTCTTTCCAATAAATCGTCAAAAAGAAGAAAGCGGTTGGAATTTTTAAAACAAGAAGAAAGGGCCATTATTATATATGAATCCTGCCACAGGATAACGAAACTGTTGAAGGATATATTAGATACAATGGGAGATAGGGAGATTGTCCTTACAAGAGAGCTTACGAAGAAATTCGAAGAGGTGAAAAGGGATAGGGTGAGCGTGCTTTTAGAGCATTTCTCTAGCACCAGGCCGCGCGGAGAGTTTATTGTAATTATATAAAGGGATTAGGCCTTTTCTCTTCGCCTTCGGCTCGAGGAACTGACTGCAGTAGAAATTCGGGTAGAATCAGTTTCTCATTGACAAGCATGCTTTAAGTGCTAGAATATAAAGTTACCCCAAACCTCTGTAAGAATAAAAATACATGATAAACCAGACCTTAATTCTGATAAAACCGGACGGGTTAAAAAAATCGCTGACCGGTAACATACTCACCCGGCTTTCCGAGACAAAGCTTGATATAGTTGGCGCAAAAATAGCGCAGGTTTCCCGCGAACTCGCCGAAAAGCATTATGCCCATATGAAGCAAAAACCCTTTTTCGGAGAGCTCATCAAGTACATCATGGGCCATTACCACAAGAAAAAGGTTATGGCGCTTATCTATTGGGGGGAAGACGCTATTAATAAGGTTCGGGAGATTTGCGGTGCCACTAATCCTGAAGAGGCGGACATGATTTCCATAAGGGGGCAATATGGTAGAATTACGACAAAAGGTGTCTATGAGAACGTTATTCACGCCTCCACGGACGAAAAGGAAGCCGAACGTGAGATAAAGCTATGGTTTGAACCGGACGAGCTTATAGTAGATGTCTATCCGACAGAAACGGCGAAGCTGGATAAAAAAATACGGGTGTGGGCATGATCAGGTCAATGACAGGCTTTGGCAAAGGCGAGGTGCGGGCCAGATTCGGATTCTTTGTCGCTGAAATAAAGACGGTAAATCACAAATTCTTGGAAATTACGTTTAAATTGCCTAATAGTTTGGCGATGTTTGACGATAAGGTTAAAACCCTTGTTAAAAATAGAATTAAAAGAGGGAAAATTTACCTTAACCTGATTCACGAAACCGCCGAAGGAGGTACCGGGAGTATCTTCATAGACGAGAACTTAGCCAGGGGTTATTCGAGCGGGTTGAAGAGGCTCAGGAAAAAACTGAATATAAAAGACCCTATAAGGCTTGCCGATATTGTTTCATTCCCGGGCGTAATAAATTATAAGTTGGCGGGCAAGGGCACGGCAAAAATGTGGCCTTTTGTGAAAGAGGTCATAGAGGAAGCCCTGAAGAAATTGGTCAAAGACAGGGAGAAGGAAGGTAACGCCCTCTTTAAAGATTTAATAAGGAGAATAAATAAAGTGCATAGGATAGTCTCGAATATCAAAAATAGAGCCGCTTCCAACGTACAAAATTACAAGAAAAAGCTGCAAGACCGGATAAAAGAGCTTTCAGGGGGCTATCCTATAGATAGGGGAAGGCTCGAGGTGGAGGTAGCGCTTTTCGCGAAAAATAGCGATATAACCGAGGAATTAACCAGGCTCAATAATCATATACACAACTTTACCGGAACCATCAGGAAGGACAGAGAGGTTGGAAAGAAACTCGACTTCATCGCCCAGGAGCTTCACAGAGAGATAAATACCATAGGCGCAAAGTCGAGCGGTTTCAATGTCTCTTCGGGCGTAATTGAAATAAAGACAGAGATAGAAAAGATAAGGGAGCAGCTTAAGAATATCGAATGAAAAAAGGGCGAATTTTTGTTGTTTCTGCCCCTTCAGGATGCGGTAAAACCACCATATGCAAAAGAGTATCGAAGAGAGTAAAATCTCTTGTGCCTTCCATATCCGTAACCACAAGGCCACCCCGCCCGGGTGAGAACCGAGGGAAAGACTACTATTACATTTCCCGGAGATTTTTTGAAAAAGAAATAAAAAAAGGCAATCTCCTTGAATGGGAGGAAAATTTTGGCTATTTATACGGCACGCCCAAACGTTTCGTTCGGGAGAAATTGAAAAGAGGGAAGAATCTTTTGCTTAGTCTTGACGTAAAAGGCGCGATGAAGGTTAAAAAGATTTTTCCAGAGACAACCCTTATTTTTATAAAACCGCCCTCCATGACGGAACTTGCACGCCGGCTCAAATTGAGAAATACGGACGCAGATACCGAAATCGGAAACCGGCTTAAAATAGCGAGAAAAGAACTCAAATTCGCGCCGAGGTATAATTATATAGTCGTCAATAAAAAATTAGAAGATGCCGTGAATGAGGTTGTTTCGATAATTAATGAGCACATAACTTATGGAAGCCGCAGGCCGACATAAGTTATAAGTGCGAATTTACCCAGCACTAATTTCTATACTATACATAAAGGTGCGAATAATAGATATGATGCAGATTAAGACATTTAATTTTGCAGAAATGTTTTCATTAGAAATTAGTGCTGGGTTCAATTCGACCGTTCAAGAAGAATAGCAAAGGAGATGAATTTATGAAAATCAAAGATTTTCATAAATTCAAGTCTCATTAAAGAAGAAAGGAAGATAAATTGGCTTATATCCCTATGGAAAAATTATTAAAAATCACTCAAGGTAGTATGTATAAACTGGTAATCCTTGCTTCCCGAAGAGCCCTTGAATTGAGCGCGGGCAGCGAAAAGCTTGTCGATGAAATACCCCCTAACACGAAACTTACTTCCATAGCATTGAAGGAAATAAAAGAAAATAAAATCAGCTTTAAACTAAAGAAAAAATAACGACAATTCCATGAAACAGAAAAATATTATTATAGGAATAACCGGCGGTATCGCCGCGTATAAGGCGTGCGAGCTCATAAATCATCTCAGGGGGAAAAACTATAATGTTATATGCATTATGACTCGCCAGGCAGAGGAATTTATAACACCACTCACACTGGAGACGCTTTCCGGTAATAAAGTTTATAAGGATATGTTTGAATTACCGGATAAACGAGAAATTGCCCATGTATCCTTAGCCGAGAAGGCATCTCTCATAGTCGTTTGCCCGGCCACGGCAAATATTATCGGAAAGCTTGCTTCGGGCATATGCGACGACCTTCTGACAGCTACCATTATTTCCTCAACCAGCCCCGTCTTAATCGCCCCTGCCATGAATGACAAGATGTACAGAAACAAAATTACCCAGCGTAATATAGAGACCCTTAAGAAAGTAGGGTACAAGTTTATAGACCCCATTCGGGGCCACCTTGCCTGTGGGTATGTCGGCGTAGGCCATCTTGCCGGTCTCACAGAGATTTTAAAGAGAATAGAAAAAACCCTGAAGTGAAGCCCGTTAGAACTCCTCGAATACTCATAACAGCAGGCCCTACCGTTGAACCCATCGATCCGGTTCGCTTTATATCCAATCGCTCCACGGGGTTAATGGGCTATGAACTGGCGAGCGAGGCGAGGCGAAGGAAATATAAAGTAACCTTAATAAGCGGGCGGGCCTGTATCAGGCCGGCCAAGGGGGTAAAAATTCTCTGCATAGAGACAGCGCGCCAGTTATGTGAAAAGGTACACCGGGAACTCAAAAGAAATGATATTCTTGTGATGTCAAGCGCTGTTTCGGATTTTAGGCCGGCGGTTTTTTCAAGAAATAAGATTAAGTCGCGAAAGGCCCTTACGCTGAAGCTTGTTGAAAATCCGGATATTCTGGGGTCTATTTCGGCCGGTGAGCGGAAAAATAAAATTATCGTCGGTTTTTCTTTGGAAACAAGAGATTTATTGAAAAACGCCTCAAAAAAGCTAAAAATTAAAGGTTTGGACCTGATAATAGCCAATAAAGTCGATAGGCGCAATGTGCCTTTCGGCAAGGGCGCCAAGACGGTGTATTTATTAGACAGATTCGGCCGCAGAAAAAAATTGGAGAAGGTAACCAAGGCCCGGATAGCAAGTGCTATTCTTGACACGATAGGCCAGCTGTGCTATACTCCGAATTAAATATGCGTGTAAGCGGCTTTACCCCGTTAGGAACTATTGAATATAACTGGGGAACAATAACGCCAGCATGTATTTATGCATAGAAAACAGAAATTTCTAACGGGGTTTACCTTAACGGAACTTGCATTTGTCGTTGTAATAGTTATTATATTTATAGTATTATTAACCCCTTTTATTCATAATATTAGGGCACGTGCGAAGATTATAGCCTGCGAGGAAGATTTACAGGAAATCGGATTGGGGCTTAAATTATACGCAAGCGAGCATGAGGGAAAGTTTCCTTCGAATTTAAGCGAACTCGTAGAAGGCGGTTATGTGGAGACCGAAAAGGTTTTTGATTATCATTATACAACAGGGTATACCGCCTCGTCTTCATCCGATGCTGCAATAGTTTTTGACAAGCTCGGAAAGCATAAGGAAGCGAAACACGTTCTTTATATAGGCGGGGACATTAAGTGGGAAAAGAAGTAGGGCGCGATGGCCGAGTAGTTAGGCAGTGGTCTGCAAAACCATCTACACCGGTGCGATTCCGGTTCGCGCCTCCAATTTGCTGGAGGCAACGAAGCGCAAATTGTCCCGAGTGAAGCGAGGGAGAAATGTCCCTCGAAAATACCAATTTGGTGCTTTCTCGGGACAAAAATCGCAAAGCAATTTTTGCCGGGATGATGGAATTGGTAGACATTAGGGCCTTAAAAGCCCTTGGTCCGTAAGGGCCGTGCCGGTTCGACTCCGGCTCCCGGCACCAAAATGGGCGCATGGCGCAGTTGGTTAGCGCGCCACGTTGACATCGTGGAGGTCATAGGTTCGACTCCTATTGCGCCCACCAGATTTGCCGAAGGCAAAACTGTGCCGAGGAATACATGGATTGCGACCCAAGAGAGCAATCCATATTGACGAGGGACATTCTTTTACAAAAGGAAGGCATGGAATTAGAAGCATTAAGACATAGCACGTCGCATATTATGGCTGACGCCGTTAAGAGGCTATATCCAAAGGCAAGGATCGGCATAGGCCCTGCTATAGCCGACGGATTTTACTACGATTTTGATATCGACAGGCCCATTAATCCCGAGGACCTTGCTAAAATCGAAGAGGCCATGAAGAAGATAGCCAGTGAGAACTCAGAGTTTGTGTGCCATGAAATACCGAAGAAGGAAGCAGCCAGTCTTTTTAAAAAGCTGGGAGAGGACTATAAACTAGAATTAATCGAGGGTATAAAGGGCTCCAAGGTCTCTATTTACAGGCACGGCAATTT
>JAUWBJ010000055.1 GCA_030605095.1 Candidatus Omnitrophota bacterium
TTTATTTTTATTGATTGCCCACCCTCATTAGGGCTTTTAACCATTAACGCGCTTACTGCATCTGACTCAGTGATTATTCCCGTTCAATGCGAGTATTACGCATTAGAAGGATTATCTCAACTTATGAACACTATAAACCTCGTTAGAGACAATTTAAACAACGCGCTGAAAATCGAGGGTGTACTACTTGCAATGGCTGACTACAGAACCAATTTGACCAAAGAAGTTATAGAAGAGGTTAAAAAATTTTTTGGCGATAAGGTTTACAGAACAGTAATTCCAAGATCTATTAAGTTGACAGAAGCACCCGGGTTTGGTAAGCCAATTGTGCTGTATGATGAAAATTCGATAGGTGCGAAAGCGTATTATAATCTGGCAAGAGAAGTTATAGGTCAATTTCCACAACCTATTGAAAATAAAGAAGTTGTAATAGAAATGGAGGAGCAAGATGGAAAAGAGATTAGGTAAAGGTTTAGGTGCTTTGATTCCTGAAAAAAGCGCTATCTCTGATGCAGTTGAAAAAGTAGCCAAAATAAAAATTAGCTCCATAAAGCCAAATAAACTTCAGCCGCGAAAGAAATTCGACTCGGAAAAATTAAGAGAATTAAAAGATTCAATTAAAGAAAAAGGTATTATTCAGCCTGTTATCGTCCGGACCATAGAAGATGGCTATGAGCTTATTGCCGGTGAGCGTCGTTTCAGGGCTGTAAAAGAATTAGGTTATGACGAAATCCCTGTTATCGTGAAAGAAGTAAGCGATGCGGATAGTCTCGAATTATCCCTGATTGAAAATATACAACGGGAAGAGTTGAACCCTGTTGAAGAAGCTAATGCATATATGGATTTAATCGAGAAATTTAATTTTTCACAGGAAGAAATTTCAAAAGCGGTCGGAAAAGACAAATCCACCGTCTCAAACACATTAAGGCTCCTTACCTTACCGAAGTTAATACAGGGCTATGTCTCTGAAAACCTGATTTCAATGGGCCATGCCAAGGCCATCCTTTCTCTCCCGACGGAGAGGCCGAGGATTAGATTTGCGAAGAGGGTTATAAGAAAAAACCTCTCTGTAAGGCAAACGGAAGAATTAATAAAACAGAAACTGCAAAAACCAATCCGCAAAACCCGCGAAAAAGACGCGCATCTTGCCCGCATAGAAGAGGAGTTGCAGCACCATCTGGGAACACGTGTCAAAGTCATCCAGGGCAAAAAACGTGGCCGACTGGAGATTTTCTATTATTCAAACGAGGACCTGGACCGAATTTTAGATTTGATAAAGAAATAGCTTGACAAACAGCCAAACACGTGGTATATTAGGCGTACAATTTAACCTTTTAAACCCGGTCCTGCGAGGCCGGAAAAGGAGTAAAAATGAAGCATATAACTAATCCAGCACTAATTTTGAATAAAATTAGTGCTGGATATTTTTTTGTCTGGGAGGTTTAAAAATGGTTTTTAAGGAAAAGGCCCGGATATTAGACAGAGAAGGCATAAAGAGGGCCGTAACACGAATTTCACACGAGATACTGGAAAGGAATAAAGACCCGGAAGATTTAGTAATTATAGGGATAAGAAATAGGGGCGAGCATCTCGGCCACAGAGTCGCAGATTTTATAGAGAAGATTATAGGGAAGAAGGTCCCTTTCGGTATTTTAGATATTACCCTTTATAGAGATGACCTTACAGAGGTAGCCGAACAGCCGATCTTAAAGGAGACCAGAATAGATTTTGATATAACCGGTAAAAAAATCGTCCTGGTAGACGATGTCCTGTTTACGGGACGAACTATAAGGTGCGCAATGGATCAATTGATAGATTTTGGAAGGCCTGCCGCAATCCAGCTCGCAGTGCTTGTGGATAGGGGCCACCGGGAACTTCCGATAAGGGCGGATTACGTCGGCAAGAATGTACCGACGTCGTTAAATGAGGTTATAGAGGTAAAGCTGGAGGAGTACGATGGCGTTGACGAAGTCGTTATATGCGAAAAAGGATAAAATGACAACTAAAAACACAGTTACATGGACAAAAAAGGACCTTTTGGGGCTGGAGTATTTAACTAAGGAAGAAATCGAGCTTATACTGGACAGCGCAAGGTCTTTTAAAGAAGTGCTTGCAAGGCCGTTAAGAAAGGTCCCGACATTACGCGGAAAGACTATCGTTAATCTATTTTACGAACCGTCCACTAGGACGCGGACTTCTTTTGAGCTTGCCGCAAAGAGGCTTTCCGCCGATGTTATAAATATGGTAAAGGAATCCTCAAGCATACAGAAGGGAGAGACCCTTATCGATACAGCAAGAAACCTTGAAGCGCTCAAGATAGACATAATAGTCGTCAGGCACAACTGCTCCGGAGCGGCAATGATGTTATCGCGCTCCGTTAATATAAGTGTTGTCAATGCCGGAGACGGCTGGCATGAACACCCAACGCAAGGGCTTCTGGATATCTTTACCTTAAGGGAAAAGCTCAAGTCTATCAAAGGGCTAAATGTCAGTATCATCGGGGATATAGCCCACTCAAGGGTAGCGCGTTCTAACATATGGGGCCTTACGAAGTTAGGCGCAAACGTTACGGTCTGCGCTCCCGAGAAACTTATACCTGCCGGGATTGAGAAATTAGGCGTCAAGGTTACAAACGACGTTGACGAAGCAATAAAAAAAGCCGACGCAATCAATGTTCTACGCATGCAGTTTGAAAGGGACAAAACGGGCGCATTTCCTTCCAGGATAGAATACTTCAAGGCCTTCGGCATAACAGAGGAGAGATTAAAGAACGCAAAGAAGGATATAATCGTCATGCACCCTGGTCCTATCAACAGGGGCGTTGAGATGTCGGCAGAGGTTGCGGATGGCGCCAATTCAGTTATATTGGAACAGGTTACAAACGGTATAGCGATCCGGATGGCAGTATTGTATCTGGTTTCGACCGCGAAGAAACAGAGAAGGTAAATGATTATAAAGAACGGTTATATTATAGATCCCTCAAACAAAAGAGAGGGCGTATTTGACATACTGATAAAAGGAGCAAAAATCAAAGAGGTGTCGAAGAACATAAAAGCAAAAGATGAAGAGATTATCGACGCTAAAAAGAAAATAGTAATCCCGGGTCTTATAGACATGCATGTCCACTTGAGAGAGCCGGGGAGAGAGGATATTGAGACAGTAAAATCTGCGACAGGCGCGGCAATCTCAGGCGGTATAACAAGCATATGCTCGATGCCGAATACCCGGCTATCGATAGATAATAGCGAGAATTTGGAACTTCTAAAAGGTATTATAAAAAAAGACGCCAAGGCTTTTGTTTCTATTGTAGGCGCTATTACGAAGGGTCGAAAAGGCAAAGAGATTGTGGATATGAAAATGATGAAAGAAAAAGGCGCTATTGCCTTATCGGACGACGGCGATTCCATACAGGATGAATCCGTTATGCTTGATGCCCTCAAGAAAGCAAAAGAGAACAATCTTCTCTTAATATCCCACTGCGAAGATAAGACAATTTCAAAATCGGGCGTTGTAAACGAAGGAATAATAGCCACAAAATTGGGATTGCGCGGCATACCTAAAAAGGCAGAATATGAATTCGTAGAGCGCGATATAGAACTTGCCAAAAAGGCAAAGGCGAAGCTCCACATAGCGCATGTGAGCTGCAAAGAGTCAGTAGATATGATAAGAAAGGCGAAAAGAGACGGCGTAAGAGTTAGCGCAGAAACTGCCCCGCACTATTTCAGCCTACAGGATGAGTGTTGCGTTACCTATGATACGCGCACAAAGATGAGCCCGCCCTTACGTTCGGCCGAAGACGTTGAGGCCATAAAAAAAGGCCTGATAGACGGGACGATTGACGCGATAGCTTCAGACCATGCCCCGCACGGAAAGCACGAAAAAGAGATAGAATTCGACCTTGCGGCATTCGGGATTATAGGGCTTGAGACATCGCTGGCTTTAGCTATTATGAATCTAGTTGACCCCCACACCAAAATCTTTGGTGTGGGGGTTGAAGGAAAGAGGCTTTCCTGGATGAGGTTGGTTGAGCTAATGTCGGCAAATCCGGCTAAGATTTTAGGTTTAAATCATAAAGGCAACCTGTCGCCGGGAAGCGATGCCGATATAACCATAATTGATCCGGAGAAAAAGTGGGTTTATACGAAAGATTCAATCCGGTCAAAGAGCAAGAATTCCCCTTTTATAAATTGGCAATTTAAAGGGAAGGTGGCAGGTGTAGTTGTTGGGGGAAAGATAGTTTTTTCAAGATGAAGTTTATTCTCACTAAAGAACTGGGCCGCCTGGCCCGCTGGCTACGTATTCTGGGATACGATACTATTTATTATGATAAAGACGATAAGTCGCGGCTTATCATAATAAGTTTAAGGGATAAAAGGGTTATTTTAACCCGTGGTTCCAAAATGTCGAGGTTTACAGGCGTAAGGATGTTTCGCATAATCGAAGATGACGTTAAAAAACAATTAGCGCAGGTCGTAAAAGAACTCGATTTAGACATAGAAGAAGATAAAACCTTTTTAAGATGCGTAGATTGCAATGAACCTCTGGTTGATATCAAGAAGAATAAGGCAGAGGATAGAGTCCCTCCCTATGTTTTTAAAACACAGAAGGAATTTAAAATGTGTCCTGCCTGTAATAAAATATTTTGGAAGGGGACACACTGGCAGTTAGTAAAGGAGTTTTTGAAATGTTTATAGCTGATTTTCACATCCATTCAAAATACTCCCGCGCAACCAGCAAAAATATGGATATCGAAAATCTTTCTAACTGGGCCGGCTTAAAGGGAATAAATCTCCTGGGCACAGCCGATTTCACCCACCCGGATTGGCTAAGAGAGTTAAAAAATAAGCTGGAAAAGGTAGAATACGGTATCTATCGGCACAAGGGCATATTTTATATGCTGACCTCTGAAGTATCAAATATCTATTTTAAAACCGGCAGGGTGCGGAAGATTCATAATATCATTTTCACGCCTTCATTTGAGATTGTAGATGAAATTAATAAATTTTTATCCCGGTATGGTAATCTCTATTCGGACGGGAGGGCTATATTAAGGCTTGAGTCGGACAGGATGGTTAAAGGACTGGGTAAAATCTCAAAGGATATATTTGTAGTCCCCGCTCACGTCTGGACGCCTCATTTTAGCGTATTCGGCTCAAACTCCGGGTTTGACTCTATTGAGGAATGCTTCGGGGATGTTACGGATAAAATATATGCCCTGGAAACAGGGCTCTCTAGCGACCCTGCTATTAACTGGAGATGGAGCGCCTTGGATAGATTTAGTTTAATAAGCAATTCGGACGCGCATAGTCCGTCTAAAATAGGAAGAGAGGCGAATGTTTTTAAAGAGAAATTCGGCTATAAAGAGCTTATAGAAATACTAAAAACAAAAAACAAAGAAAAATTTTTATACACGGTAGAATTCTTCCCCCAGGAAGGGAAGTACCACTGGGACGGGCATAGAAAATGTAATGCCAGGCTCGCTCCTTCGGAGTCTAAAAATTTGAATTACAGATGCCCGAAGTGCGGAGTGAAAGTAACGGTAGGCGTTATGCACCGGGTTGAAAAACTCGGCGACAGGAACGAGGGATTTGTGCTGGAGGGCGCTCCGTATTATAAAAACCTCGTTCCTTTAATTGAGATAATAGCCTCGGTCTTGAAGGTGGGTACTGAAACGCAGGCCGCGCAACGGGAATATAATGCGCTAATAAACAAGTTTGGAAGCGAACTTAAGATACTTCTGGAAACACCGGAAAAAATGATAGAAGCTGAATGCCCGCCAAAGATTGCTGCCGGCATATTGAACGTGAAAAGAGGTAACGTTGAGGTTATCCCCGGATACGACGGCGTCTATGGCAAGGTGAATGTTTGTAAGGGCACAGAGGAAAAGAAGGAAAAACAGCTGGAACTATTTTAGTATATGAAACAATTTAAAGCAAAAATAATCTCGAACAAAAAAATAGCCCCCGAACATTATATATTGTCCTTTAAGACGCCGAGAATAGCAAAAGATACAAAGCCGGGACAGTTCTTTAGTGTAAGAGTAAGCCGAGCTTATGAGCCCTTTTTAAGGAGGCCTTTCAGCGCTCATAAAATCACGCAGGATAGAATTGAGATTTTATACAAAGTTGTTGGGAAAGCAACAGAGATTCTTTCTATGAAGAAAAAAGACGACATATTAGATGTGCTCGGCCCGCTAGGCAACGGATTTAGCTTAGAGCCCACAGCCGATAGCCCATCCCTCGACTACGCTCGGGACAGGCAGCCCACAGCCCTTTTAGTGGCCGGTGGCCATGGCGTCGCTCCGCTTTATGCCTTGGCGAGACAAGTCACGAATCGCAAATCACGGACCCTGGTCTTCATCGGCGCTAGAACCAAAAAACACATTGTCAACGACAAAGAGCTTAGAAAACTCGGTGCCAAAGTATATATCTCCACCGACGACGGCTCAAGGGGTTATAAAGGGTCAGTTATAGATTTATTAAAGAGGAAAGCTCGAGCTATGAGCTACGAGCTAGGGGTTAGAATCTATGCCTGCGGCCCAAAACCAATGCTTAAGGAAGTGGCAAAACTCGCAAGACGCTATAAAATGCCGTGCCAGGTATCTCTCGAGGAATATATGGCTTGCGGTATAGGGATATGCCTCGGTTGCGCCGTAAAGACACGGACAGGATTCAAACTCGTCTGCAAAGACGGCCCGGTTTTTGACGCGGGGGAAATTATATGAACCTAAAAGTTAAAATTGGTAAGTTAAAATTGGAAAATCCGGTCATTCTTGCTTCTGGCACAGCCGGATTCGGTAAAGAAATAAAAGATTTTATCGATATAAATAAACTCGGAGCCATTGTTACCAAAACAATTACTCTGAACAAAAGAAAAGGGAACCCGCCCCCTCGCATTATTGAGACACCCGGCGGTTTATTGAATTCGATAGGATTAGATAACGATGGGCTTAAAGATTTTATGTTTGAAAAAATTTCCTTTCTTGAAAAGCTAAAAATACCGGTGGTTGTAAGCATAGCAGGGGATACCATAGATAAATTTGTAAAATTGGCAAAGGAACTTTCAAAAGCAAGGTGTATTCGGGCTATAGAAGTGAACCTTTCATGCCCTAATATTCATCACAAGGGTACGAAATTTCCGCTTTTGGCGCAGGATAGAAAAGCCGTAGAGAAAATAATTTCAAGATTACGAAAAACAACAACGAACACATTGATAGCAAAACTCTCGCCTAACGTAACTGACATAAAAGAAATCGCAAAAGCCGCAGAAAGAGCAGGCGCGGATGCCATATCTTTAATAAACACATATCCGGGCATGCTCGTCGATATTAATACTATGAAACCGAAATTGGGCGGGGTAACAGGGGGCTTAAGCGGTCCATCCGTAAAACCGTTAGCCTTAAAATGTGTCTGGGATGCATATAACGCTATTAACATACCTATTATAGGTATAGGCGGTATTATGGATGCGGGAGACGCCGTGGAATTTCTTATATGCGGCGCAAGCGCTATTCAGGTAGGAACCGCGAATTTTGTAAATCCACACGCCTCTTTAGAGATTTTAGACGGTATAAAAGAATACCTGAAAAAGAAAAAGATAAAATCGGTTAAAAATTTAATAGGGAGATTGAAGATATGAGAAATAAACTTATCATCGCGCTTGACGTAAATTCCTTTGATAAAGCGAAAAAACTCATCGACAAATTATCGCCGTATGTAAACATATTCAAAGTAGGAAGCCAACTTTTTACCGCTTGTGGCCCCAAAATAATAAATTATATAAATAAAAAAGGAAAAAAAGTATTTCTCGACCTTAAATTTTTCGATATACCTAATACGGTAGAGAAGGCAATTCTGGCAGCGGCGAAACACAGGGTATTTATGGTTACACTTCATATTACCGGCGGCTTCGATATGTTAAAGAAAGCGGCTAATGCCTTAAAAGGCAAAAAGAGGAGGCCGTTACTTGTCGGGGTTACGGTTTTGACAAGCAAAGCAGGCAAAAATATCGCAAAAGAGGTAACAAAGCTTGCGCTAATAGCGAAAAAAGCACGCCTCGACGGCATTGTGTGTTCGGCAAAAGAAACGAAGCGGGTTAAAAAAGTTTGTGGAAAGAAATTTATCGTCGTAAATCCCGGCATCAGGCCTTTATGGGCGGCGAGGGGCGATCAAAAACGGATTACCACGCCTGAAAAAGCAATAGAAAACGGCACGGACTTTATTGTCGTTGGGAGGCCGATAACAAAAGCGAAAGATCCGGTTTCGGCGGCGAAGAAAATTTTAGAAGGGTTAAAATGAAAGAAAAAGAAATTTTAGAGATTTTTAAGGAGACAGGCGCATTTTTACAAGGCCATTTCAATCTTTCGAGCGGGCTTCATAGTGCGCAGTATCTCCAGTGCGCCCGCGTTCTGCAACACCCGGAGCACGCCGAAAAACTCTGTAAGATGCTTGCTGAAAAATTCATCTCTGCCAAACCCGACAGTGTCGTAGCGCCTGCATTAGGTGGCATTCTGGTTTCATACGACGTCGCGCGGGCACTTGAGATAAAAAGCCTCTTTATGGAAAGGGTAAACGGCAAGATGGCGTTACGACGGGGCTTCGAAATAAGCAAAGATGATAAAGTTCTCATCGTAGAGGATGTAATTACGACAGGACTTTCTACTCAAGAAGTTATAGAAGCGGTAAGGTCTTTCGGCTCGGCTATTGTCGGTGTCGGATGCCTCGTTGACCGCTCGGGAGGTAAAGTCGATTTTGGCGTGCCATTTAAAAGCATCCTTAATTTAGACATACCTACCTTTAAACCTGAAAATTGTCCTCTGTGCAAAGACAATACCCCCCTTACGAAGCCCGGCTCCAGGCTACAGTTGAC
>JAUWBJ010000057.1 GCA_030605095.1 Candidatus Omnitrophota bacterium
TAATTCTATTGAGCGGCACGCGAGAAAAGCGGAAAGATATAAAAGGGACTTCGAGGTAATGAAGGAATTAGATTTGAAACTTACCGCGCGTGAGCTAAGAAATATAAATAGCGACTTTGGAAGTAATAGAGAATATTTAGATACCCTCAAGAAGAATGAGGCGGATATCAAGCTTGAGCGAGACCAAGTCATATCCCTGGTTAGCGAATATCGCGAGGAATTAAATAATGTTATTCAAAACATGGCTGATACACAACAAAAATGCTCTGATATAACCCTTTTTATCGATAAGGCAAGTCACAAAATCGAGCTTGATAAAGAAAGAATAGATGATTTAACAAATCTGAAAGCCCGGAGAGAAGAAGAGCTTACGAGATTAGAAGAAAGAATAAAACTTCAAGCCGAAGAGATAGCGAAAATAAAGGAACGGTTAAGCGGTATACAAAAAAGGAAAAGCGACAAGGAAAAAGAGTTAACCCAAAAAGAGGAATCGGTGCGAAATTTCTCCCGGGAGATCGATACCCGCGAGGAAGATATCAAAGATGCGAAGAATAGAAGCGTAGATTTATTGGCAATCCAGACAAAGACCAAGAATGAATTAATAAAATTAGGGGCTGATATCGGAAATAGAAAATCTCGATTGAGAAGGCTCAAAACAGAAAAAGAAAATATAAGCGAGGAAAAGAAGAGTGTAGAGTCCTTGTTAGCGGGAATAAATAACGAGCTGGATGCGTGTAAAGAAAAAGTCGAGAGAAAAGAACATTTACTCGGCGAGTTTAAGAATCGCCTGAACTTTTCTGAACGTTCACTCGAAGATATAAGAAAGCGCATAGCCGTGGATGAGAATACATTGAATTCCCTCAAATCAAAAGAAGAGATTTTAAAAGCCCTGGTAGAGAACTTCGAGGGTTTTGACAAAGGCGTCAAGTTTGTTATGGAGAGCGCGAAAAAAGGCGCTTTAGTCGGCGTAATAGGCATTGTTGCCGACATGCTCGAGCCGGAAAATGGATATGAAGTGGCTCTGGAGGTTGCCCTTGATAAAAAAGCACAAGCAATAATCCTCGAAAATAGGGATGCACTTGGAGAAATTCTCACTTTTCTTGGCAACAATAAGGGCTCAGCCAGTTTTATTATTTACGAAGATATTAAAAATGCGATAACAGGGAGCCGCCATAAAGCTATTATGGCAAAAATGGGCATACCGCTTCTTCGTTCTTTTGTTAAAATAGTCCCTTCTTATAAAATTGCGGCAGATTACCTTCTTAACGATGTTTATATAGTTGAGAACGCCGAAAAGGCATATGAGGCGCTCCGTAGATGTAAAGGGAATGTTAAATTTGTAACAAAAGGCGGTTTTCTCATTGAAAAAGGTTACATTTTCGGCGGATTTATAAGTAAGGAAATCACAACCTCTATTATCGGAAGGTCAAGAAAATTAGGGGAGATTGTAGAGAACCAACTACGGCTTAAAGAAAATACAAGCACTTTAAGGGCTGAAGAGGTCGATCATAGAAAAGGCCTCGATTCACTGAAACAAGAAGCCGCTTTGGCCGGGAGTGAATTGAAAAAAGAGGAAATCGGCCTCGCAAATGTTTTGTCGAAGAAGGAGTCAGTGGAAGCAAGTTTGAAAAAAATAAATGACGAGATGTCGATCATCGGGTTTGAAATCGGCGAAGTGGAGGAACTGATTCATGAAATTTCCGAGAGGGGAGACGGGCTAAATAAGCATCTTAACGAAAATGAAAGCGAATACGAGAAAGTGCAAGGCTCAATTTCCTCTTTTCAGGAGGCAATTCAAAATAAGACAAAAGCGAAAAATGATTTGATTTTTGGGATATCAGAGATAAAATCAGAAATCACTTTTTTGGAAAACACCCGGCAGCAGGAAACAAGAAACCTGGATAAAGAGGCTAAATTATCGGAAGAGGTAAAAACTGAGTACGAAAGTAGAAGAAAAGACTCTCAAGACTCGGAAGAAAAAATAGTTATGCTGGAGGCGGAAATAAAAGATTTAGAAGAAAAAACAGATACCCAAAAGAACGAACAAAAATGTTTTGAAGAAAGATTAAATGAGATTTCAGGGAGGAAAGGTGCCCTTTCGCAAGATTTGCGCGATAAGGAAAAGTCTTCTCGCGAGAAGGAAACTTTTGTAGAAAACCTTAAGGATCAAATTCGCGATTTCGAGATGAAGAATAAGGAAAGCGAGCTTACAATAGTCAATATAAAGGATAGAATACGCCAGGCCTATAAGGTAGATATCCAGAATGCCGATATAGAAATCCCGGAAGGAATAAACTGGGAAGATACGAGAAACCAGATAGAGGTCTTTAGGATAAAACTCGAGAAGCTGGGGCCGGTAAACCTCGTAGCCATCGAGGAGCATAAAGAGCTGGAGGAGCGGCATTCATTCCTGACGCAACAAGAGGAAGATCTTTTAAGGGCTAAGGAATCGCTTCATAAAGCCATAACGACAATAAACAAGACTACAAGGAAGCTGTTCATAGAGGCTTTTCAAAAAATACAGGTTGAATTCAGAAATTATTTTAGAATGCTCTTTGGCGGCGGGCACGCGGAACTTCTACTTCTGGACGAAAGCGATATTTTAGAAAGCGGAATAGAAATCGTGGTACGGCCGCCCGGCAAAAAACTGCAGAATCTTCTTCTTTTATCAGGCGGCGAAAAAGCCCTTACCGCCATAGCGCTACTTTTTGCCATATTCAAGGTAAAACCGAGCCCTTTCTGCATACTCGATGAGGTAGATGCGCCTCTGGACGAGTCCAATATCGACAGGTTCATAAGAATATTGCAGGAATTTTTAAAAACGTCTCAGTTTATAGTGATTACACACAACAGAAAGACCATAGAAACGGCAGATGTATTATATGGTATTACAATGGAGGAGAAGGGGGTTTCAAAAATAGTATCTGTCAAATTTGGCGAGGATAAAAAGGCGCCTTCTAAAGAGGAGGTTTTGGTTTAAGTTCTTTTCTTAAATCCGAAGAGCCCCTTCCCTAAATGCGAGGTATAGACGCACACTTTATTTTTGCCTCTCCTTTTGGCCTCGTAGAGGGCAATATCAGCCTTGTGAATTAAATTATCTTTATCAGCGCCGTCTACGGGAAATGTCGAAATTCCAATGCTTATGGTAAGAGGAGGAGCGCCCGGCGCGAGCTCTCCGGTAGCCCATGTATCCTCTACTTCTTTTTTTAGCCTTTCAGCGATAGCGAGAGCTGTCTTCTTGGTTGTATCGGGCATAATAATCGTAAATTCTTCTCCGCCGTATCTTGCCACAAAGTCATTTTTTCTCGACCTCTGGCTTAACAAAGTCGCAATCTTTTTGATGGCTTCGTCGCCTTTCCGGTGGCCTACGGAATCGTTGTAAGGCTTGAAATTGTCTATATCCATCATGAGGACCGTTAAATTTTTATCGGTAATCCTACTTTTTTCCAATTCTTTTGCAAGCGTTTTATGCAGTTCCCCGGAATTCCAGAGTTTCGTAAGCCAGTCCGTTTTTGACAGATATTCCGTTTCTTCATAGAGGCGGGAATTTTCTATGGCTAACCCTGCATGGTTCGCGAACATAGTCAGGAGTCTAATATCAGATTTTGTTATAGGTTTTTTTGTAAATATATTATCGACTAAAATTGCGCCGAGAGTTTTATCTTTAGCTTTTAAGGGTACGGTAACAAAATAATCCGTATTTAATGTATTTCTGATTAGTGGCGAGACCTTCTTTCTGGCTTCGTCAGTTGTGACTTCGAACGGCATGCCTTCCAGGATTGTAAGAGCAAGAATACCCATGTCTTCTGTCAGGGGTATTTTTACGCCTTTTACGAGAATATTCAATCTTGACTCAGGATCCCGTTTAAATCTATCGTATGAATTTAAGAGGTCATCAAAACTTAAGTCTTCTTTTTCTATGCCCCTCCATATTTTATCCGCCTCTTCGCCGGAATGCGGGCCGATGCCCATTTTGCCCTCAAGGACATTTTCGTCTTCATTCACCAAAAAGATCATAGCCCTATTAAAGCCCAGCCCTTCGTGGGAGGTAAGAGCGGTTAGTATCATATAGAAAATCTGATCGAGCTTAAGCGTAGTCCGCATGGCATTAGAGACCTCGTAAAGTATGCGTAACTCCCGTTTAACCCTATCAGAATCACTGTATCCTAAAGGTGGTAATATCGCCATAACGAGGATAGTGTAGCATAACAGTTTACCGTGTCAAGCGTTATTGCAAACGATATATATTCGTGGTAAAATACTATTCCTATGGAGAAGAAGTCGATATTTATAAAGGGCGCGAAGGAGCATAACCTTAAGAACATCGACGTGGAGATCCCGCGTAATACCATTTGCGTGATAACCGGTTTATCCGGTTCGGGCAAAAGTTCGCTCGCGTTCGATACGATATACGCTGAGGGACAGCGCCGGTACGTAGAGAGCCTCTCGAGTTACGCACGTCAGTTTCTTGAGCAACTACAGAAACCAAACGTTGAATACATCGAGGGATTATCGCCCGCCATAAGCATTGAGCAGCGCACCGCGGGCTCAAACCCCCGTTCCACAGTCGGCACCCAGACAGAAATTTATGATTACCTGCGGCTTCTTTTTGCCAGAATCGGAATTCCGCATTGCCCAAAGTGCGGAAGAAAAATCACAAGACAGAGCTCGCAGGAGATTACGGAAAAGATTCTGCAGTTACCCCGAAACTCAAAAGTTATGCTTCTTGCTCCGAAGATAAGAGGGAGGAAAGGGGAATACAAAGATTTATTTAACCAGTTAAGGAAGGATGGTTTCTTGAGGGTTCGGGTCAACGGAAAACCGATAAACCTGGAAGACGAGAAAATAAAATTACACAAAAATAAAAAGCACACCATAGAAGTGGTAATCGACAGGCTTGTTATCAGCGAGAATATAAAAAAGCGGCTTACGGATTCTGTTGAAACGGCTTTGTCCATGGGTGAAGGGGTTGTAATTGTGAATAAGAAATTCCCGCCTCCGGGACGGGAAGAAGACATTCTGTTCAGCGAAAAGAATGCCTGCGTGAATTGCGGATTAAGCTTCGAGGAATTAGCGCCGAGAATGTTCTCGTTTAATAGCCCTTACGGCGCGTGCCACTTTTGCGGAGGGCTTGGAAATAAAATGGAGATAGACCCGGAACTTGTTATCCCGAATAAATCAAGGCCTCTTATTGAAGCGATACAGCCGTGGAGAAGGGGAGGAAAAGGCCTGATTCTTTATTTCAGGAGATACCTGCGGTCATTGGCAAGAGACCTCGATTTTGATGTTTACACGCCCTTTAATAAGCTGCCAAAAGATATAAGAAAAATCATCCTTCACGGAGAGAGCGGGGGAGACTTCGAGGGCGTGATACCCAATCTCGAACGAAGATTTCGCGAAACCGAATCAGAATATATTAAAACAGAGATTAACAAATACATGTCGGTTTTGCCGTGCCCGGCGTGTAACGGAAAAAGATTAACGCCTGTTGCGCTTTCAGTCACCGTCGGTGAGAAAAACATAATGGAGGTAACCGATCTATCCGTTAAAGAGGCGAGGAAGGTTTTCACTGATTTAAAACTCACCTCTACCGAAAAACTCATAGCACACCAGGTTTTAAAGGAGATAATATCGCGGCTCGCGTTTATGCAGAATGTCGGGCTCGACTATCTGACGCTCGACAGAAGATCGGGCACCCTCTCCGGAGGGGAGGCGCAGCGTATACGGCTTGCCACGCAAATCGGCGCGGGTCTCGTAGGAGTTTTATATATTCTCGATGAACCGAGTATCGGTTTGCACCAGAAAGACAATTCTAAACTGTTGGATACACTTCTGGCTCTTCGCGATTTAGGGAATACACTGATTATTGTGGAGCACGACGAGGCAACAATGCGGAAAGCCGATTACATAATTGACCTTGGCCCCGGCGCCGGGGAACACGGCGGAGAATTGGTAGCGCATGGCTCTATCGACGATATCTTAAAAGAAGAAAAATCGTTGACAGGTAAATACCTTAGAGGCGAATTGAAAATAAAGATTCCCGAAAAAAGGCGAAGTTATCGCCGGAGAAAAGCGCTTAAGATTATAGGCGCGGCAGAACACAATCTGAAAGATATTGACGTGGAGATACCCTTAAGTGTTTTTACGTGTATTACAGGCGTTTCCGGTTCAGGGAAAAGCACGCTTGTCGATGAAATTCTCTACAGGGCTTTAGCCAAGAAATTCTACAGGTCTCGTGAAAAACCGGGGCTTCACAGAAAAATCTTGGGAACAGAGTTTATAGACAAAGTAATAGTGATAGACCAATCTCCGATTGGAAGGACTCCGAGAAGTAACCCCGCAACATATACAGGCCTTTTTGGCCCGGTGAGGCTTCTTTTTTCGAGACTCCCTGAATCAAGGATACGGGGCTATAAACCCGGCAGGTTCAGTTTCAATGTAAAAGGGGGAAGGTGCCAGGCCTGCTCCGGAGACGGCATAAAAAAGATAGAAATGCACTTTTTGCCCGACGTATATGTTCCGTGCGAAATTTGCAAAGGGAAACGGTTTAACGAACAGACCCTGGCCGTAAAATATAAAGGAAAATCAATAACGGATGTCCTGGATATGAGCGTTGAAGAAGCGCTTAAACTTTTTGAAAACATACCCCCGATAAAGGCTCGCCTCAAGACCCTTTATGACGTCGGGCTGGGTTATATCAAATTAGGCCAGTCAGCCACAACGCTATCCGGCGGAGAAGCGCAGAGAGTAAAACTTTCGACAGAGCTTTCCAAGCGCTCTACCGGGAGGACGCTCTATATTCTCGATGAACCGACGACTGGATTACATTTTGCCGATATAGACAAACTTTTAAATGTCCTGCAGCGCCTTGTTGACGGCGGAAACACAGTTTTAGTTATAGAGCACAATCTGGATGTGGTTAAGCAGGCAGACTATATTATTGACCTTGGTCCCGAAGGCGGCGATTCAGGCGGCAGAATCGTAGCCAAAGGTTCTCCTGAAGAAATCACAAAAGTCAAATCCTCCTACACCGGCCAGTTCCTCAAGAAGATTCTAAAGATATAGCTTCATCTAAGACCGGAAGCTGGGTGGTGTGAGCGAATTAAAAATTTAGGTGTTTTTTGATAGAGAATAACTTAAAAAATGCGTATCAGAAAGTGTTTTATTTTGAAGGTAGTCTATCTTTTTTAATTTTATTGAATAGGCTTCTATAGCCCCAACTCCACATCTAACATTCGAAATCACCGGCCTAATGAAGCGCCGAAGGCGTGAAATTAGGTCCGCTGGATTGACTTGTTAGATGTTATGGTTTTACATCCTGCTCATTATATATTCTTTATAACTTAGAAAATTATTTAATGACGCTTCTTTTTCAATTTTTTTAAAGTATTTTAGTTCTGAACCGAATTTCAATGGAACCTCATAAATAGCATGTTCCCATAGATGCCCGAAATTCCATTTAGACGTTACTCTACTTAAGTTTATTTTTCCTGCATGACGAGGCTCTTTTTCATCAAAATATATAATAATGTCTTCTGCTCGAACTTTATTTGGAGGCAACTCCATTAATATATTTTCTTTTATCAAATAGTTTACAAACTCATTGCCTGGACGTATTTTTCCATTAAAACATTTAGCCACCTCATCAATCTTTCTTTCTCCAGCTAAGTTGAACGCATACATATAACAGTTGTAATTAGGATAGTAATTCTGAGATAAATCTGATTCTTCTGTCAGCATTATGGTATGATTAAATGGGTCTTTCAAACCTTTAATAAATTCAATTTGCTTTGAATCTTCGTTTGCAATCTCATCTAATTTTTTTCTAAGATGTTCCATAATTTTCTTCTAACGGTCGAAATGAGCGGTTTTTGGAGGAGCGAAGCTGCGGAAAAAATCCGCTGCAATGAGGCGTTAGATGTTACAGTTTTCCAAATTTCGCTACTATATAAATTAAAGTGAACAAAATAATGGTAATGTGCAATCTTAAGATATAAATAGGAACATATGAACATTTAGGATTTATTATATCATTCCACTTAAATGTAGCAGGTACATGTCCTTGACCGAGAAAATTAGAATTAAGTAAACCAAGAGCTTTTTCAATAGCATTAATATCTTTAAAGATGCGGATTTGTACTCGCCAATGAGCAAGTGTCACTAGAAATCCAGAGAGACTTGAAAATAAAATGAGAATACCAAGCACTGACGTAATCCAAATATTATCAAATTTTAGGTCAGCGCCAATTAATCCCAAAATTAGACCGATCTCCATTTGTAGAGTTTTCCATGATTGAGCACGTGTTTGAAAATGATCTTGCCATTCGATTCGAAGTTGATTGTGCAGAGTTTCTTTACTAGGTATCTTGTTGCCTGTGTAGTGGTCTTCCATATTTATATTTTTTTCTTAATTTTGATTATTTTTGGTCGATCTTCTAACCAAACTACATTGCAATATAAGACACCTACATCATGTTTTTCAATAGCTTCTTTAATTTTTGCATCGCTCTCATTGGGATCAACTGGGATAAAGGTAATAGTTTTTTCTTTATGCCTTAACATGATGTCAACCTCATTGAGATATTTTTTTTCACTATCTTCGAATTTTATTTCGTATTCTTTGCTATATGAATCACAAGTTGCGTTTTCATCAGGAATTACTGTTTTACCA
>JAUWBJ010000038.1 GCA_030605095.1 Candidatus Omnitrophota bacterium
GAGGTCCTTGTCTTCGTATACAATATCAAGCGGTATATTTTCCGGTTTCAGCTCTAAGGGTTTAGGCTCGGGAATTGTTATCTTTACGATTTCACCTGAAAAAATTTTGTGATGCGCATTGGTATATTCTTCATTAACGCAAACATTTTTCCCGTCGATCAGTTTCTTAATAAAGGAGCGCGAAAGCGTCCCTTTCAAAATCTCGACCAAAAACCTGTCAAGCCGCTTTCCGGCATGTTCGCTATCAACTTTAAATTTTAATTCTTGCACGTGCTCGTTTTCCTCCGAGTCTCGCTCTGAACCGTTTGCGATTTCTATTTCAACCTGTCCCGCTTTGTCCGTTTCTGAAGCGTTTGCGATTTCTATTTCAACCTGTACCCCTTGCGGGTACAGGTTGAACGGGAAATCGCAAACGCTTCACACAACTTGCCAACCGCTACAACAAAAAGCACAACACTGATAATCTGTGAAACGGTTAGATTCAGCACATACCTCGAAGTATCCCCGCGAAGAAAATCGATGAAGAATCTTTGAGTAGCGTATAAAATTAAATAAGCCGTAAACACAAAACCACTAAAAAGGGGTTTTTTCTGAATAAGTCTCAAAATGACATAGATACCCAAAAGAGCGAAGCTTGCGTAAAGTTGTGTTGGATATCTGTAGATGGTATCGCCGGGAAACATAACGCCTAAAAAAGAAAGTGGCGCGGATTTTCCAAAACAACACCCATTTAGAAAGCAACCGATTCTTCCTATAGACTGCCCAAGCGCTACATAAGGGGCGATAAAACCGGCTGTTTTCCAAAAAGGGAGTTTCTTCCTCAAAACAAATGCCCACGATGCCAATATTGCCAAGATGAGCCCACCATAAAAGGCAAGGCCCCCCTTCCAGATAAAAAATATATCCGGCAAATTACTCTTATAAAAATCGAAATTTACCAGGACATGAAGGGCGCGCGCGCCTATTACCCCGAATATAAGTATTAAAAGTTCCAGGTCTAAAATTTTGTCCGGGTAAAAATTTTTCCTTCTCGCTTCCTTATATAAAAGAAAGAAGCTTACGAAAAACGCACAAGCAACCAAGACACCGTAGCTCCGAATAGTGATTGGGCCTATTTCGAAAAGTATTGGATGCATTAATTCGCGACTCGTTTTTTGGTCATCAAATTAACTATTAACAAAAATGTGCCTACTGTTATCGCGGAATCCGCTATATTAAATACAGGCCATATTTTAAAGTCCAAGAAATCAACTACATATCCAAAACATAACCTGTCAACGAGATTGCCGAACGCTCCTCCAAGAATCAACGCAAGTCCGATTTTTATTGCGAGATGTATATTCGAAAACTTTTTTATATATATAACGATAGTTATCACAGCTAAAATAGAAACAACAATAAAGAAAAGTGTTTGATTCTTAAAAATACCGAAAGCCGCGCCGGTATTATGTACAAGGGTAAGATAAAAAATGTTTTTTATTATTTCGACAGATTCGTTTAGCTTAAGGTTTCGCAAAACGAAAATTTTCGAAAACCAGTCTAAGAGAAAAACAAAAATGGCTAGGGCCCAGATAAAAACATTCACTAATCTACTTCTTCTTCTCTTCCTTTTCCTGACAGCTGTGGCAGTAAGGTGTACGAGGTATGGCCTTCAGGCGTGTTTTCGCTATTTTCTTTTTACAGTTTAGGCAATAACCGTATTCCCCTTCTTCTATTCGCCTCAATGCCTCATCGATCTTAAGAAAGATCTCCCTTTCACCCGCAGCAAGTTGTAGCAGAAAATCCCTTTCATAAACGTCGCTCGCCATATCTGCCATATGATAGGCATAACCCGAGAGGTCACCCGAGGCATCCCTGAGAGACTTTTTTAAGGTTTCGTTTGTTAAATGGTTCATGTCCTTTAACAAATTTATCTTCTCTTTTATCAACAGGGCCTTAAATATTTTTACGTCTTTTTTGCTGAGTTTGCCCCTCGTTTTCACTCGGGACTTCCTTTGGTCGCCCTTCGACCTCGCTCGGGACTTCCTTCTGTCATTTTTTTTCGGCATCTTTTGCTCCTTCCTTCCTCACCACATCTACGCATTTTGAACAAATATCACCAAATTCTCCATCGGCACCGACGGTTTCGCTATAATTCCAGCATCTATTGCATTTTGCGCCATCTGCCTTTTTCACTGAGAGCCAGAGAGGCAGGCTCTCTGACTTTTTCGAATCTTTAATTTCGCTGCTTGAAATTTCAACCTGTGAGGTTATAAATAATTCCGGTAAAATTTTCACATTGTCTTCTAAAATTTTTTTAAACTCATCTCTGTCGGTATATAAAATAACCTTTGCCTCCAGAGAGCTGCCGATTACATCCAAAATTCTCTCGGCCTCCAGGGCCTTCAAGACTTCCTCGCGAACCTCCAAGAGCTTCGACCATTTCTTATCCAGCATCGCATCTTTCCATTTCTTTAAAGTCCCGGCCTTCCAGTGCCACGAGCTCAAATGGATAGACTCTTCTCCCGGGTGCAACGTCTGCCAGACCTCGTCAATCGTAAAGGTAAGAATCGGAGCGAGTATCTTTAAAAGTGCTGTTAAAATTTCATAAAGGACAGTTTGTCCCGACCGGCGTTTAAGAGAATTTTTACCGGAGGTATATAACCTATCTTTTAAGATATCCAGATAGATACTTGAAATCTCGTAAACGCAGAAATCATAAACGGAACGGAACATCCTGTAAAACATGTAATCGGAATAGTAACTCTCGGCTTCTTCAATAATACCTGCGAGCCGCGAAAGCATCCAGCGGTCAATTTCGAGCATATCTTTTGCTTTGACGGAATCCTGTTCCGGATTAAAATCATGGATATTACCTAACAAGTACCTAAATGTGTTTCTAATCTTTCTATAAGCGTCTGCCAGCCTTTTCAGAATCTCTTCGGAAAGTTTTACGTCATCGCGATAGTTACTCGACGCAACCCAGAGCCTTAAAATATCCGCTCCGTATTTTTTCATAACATCTTGAGGGGAGATAACATTGCCCATGCTTTTCGACATCTTCTTGCCTTCCCCGTCAACGACAAAGCCGTGGGTGAGAACGCTCCTGTACGGCGCCACTCCCTCTGTAGCGCAGGAAGTAATTAGCGCTGATTGAAACCAGCCCCTATGCTGGTCAGAGCCTTCCAGATAGAGTTGGCAGGGAAAATTAAGTTTCGGGTTTTCTTTTAGAAGTGAGTGGCTTACGCCTGATTCGAACCATACGTCGATAATGTCCGTCTCTTTAGAAAAATTGTTTGAGCCGCACTTACTGCAGCCTGTCCCCTTCGGCAGAAGGTCTTTCTCGTCTTTTATAAACCACGCATCAGCGCCTTCCCTTTCGATAATCTTTGCGACATGTTCAATTACTTTGTGATTTAATAGAACTTCTTTACATTTTCTACATACGAAAGCCACAATCGGCACCCCCCAATATCTCTGCCTTGAAAGACACCAGTCAGGCCTGTTCTTTATCATAGCGGATATCCTTGCCCGGCCGACTTCGGGGTACCATTTAACGTTATTTTTTATCACGCCGAGCATCTTTTTTCTCAAATTCTTGTGGTCTATATTAACGAAGTACTGTTCCGTTGCTCTAAAAATAATGGGCTTTTTACATCTCCAGCAATGCGGATAAGAATGCTTAACCTCTTCAGCAAGGAGTAGCATATTATCTTTTTCCAGACGCTTTACTATTCGGGGGTTCGCCTCATAGACATTCAGACCACCGAACTCTCCGCATGTATTGTCAAAGACACCCTTCGGATTCACAGGCATTATCATCGGTAATTTATATTTCTTGCCTGTAATGTAATCTTCCTGGCCGTGGCCGGGCGCAGTGTGCACACAGCCGGTGCCCTCATCCATTGATACATAATCCGCAAGTACCACCTTGCCTTCAGACAGATCACCTTCAGGCAGGCCAAAAGGAAAAGGTCGTTCATAAACCGTACCTTCAAAAGCTTCGCCTTTGTTAAAATCATATCTAAGTCGCTTTTCGATATATTCATTTTCATTTCCACCCAATGCTTTAATAAACTGCAATTTTAGTTTCTCAGCCACTATTAGCACATCGCCATTAGGCGCCCATAGGCCAACGTAATTCTCTTTTGGGTTAAGCGCTACAGCCACATTACCCATTAAAGTCCATGGCGTGGTTGTCCATATAACAAAATAAATATCGCCCTTGGGTCTTGTTAGGTCTGGAAATTTAAAAAGTTTTTTATCTACAAATTTTTTCAACTTTTCATTTTCAAAATTTTTAACCTTGAACTTTACATAAATCGACGGCGAGGTGCGGTCTTCATACTCTACTTCTGCTTCCGCAAGGGCGGTTTCGCAAGTAGTGCACCAATTCACGGGTTTTAAGCCCCTATAAATATACCCTTCTTTCACGAGATGCGCAAAAGAACGCACAACAGCGGCTTCATATTTAGGGTCTAATGTGAGATATGAGTTTTCCCAGTCGCCAAAAACGCCGAGCCGTTTAAATTCTTCCTTTTGTATTTCAACAAATCTTAGCGCATAGTCCTTTGCCTTTTTTCTAAACTCTATCTGGCCTATATCGTGTTTCGAAATTCCCAGTTCCTTGAAAAGCTGGTGCTCCACGGGAAGGCCGTGGCAGTCCCATCCGGGTATGAAAGGAGAGTCATACCCCTTCATTGTATAAAATTTCACGACAATATCCTTCAGGATTTTGTTTAATACATGCCCCACATGGATACGGCCATTGGCATAAGGCGGGCCGTCGTGAAGAACAAACTTTTTTTTCCCGGTTCTTTTCGCGCTTATAGAGGCGTAGATGTCTTTTTCGTTCCAGGCCTTAAGTTGGGCAGGCTCCTTCTCAATTAAATTTGCCTTCATAGCGAAAGAGGTCTTTGGTAAATTTAATGTATTCTTATAGTTCATTCTAAAAGTGTGTCAGTTTCCTAAATTCCTTAAACCGTCTAACAACATCGGCTCTCGTGATAGCGGCCAGGCGCCTTAAGCTAAAATCTTCAACGGCAAATGTCGCCATTACGCTTCCGTATACAATTGCCCTTCTTAAATTTGCCTGATTTTGGGTCTTACACGCCGCGAGATACCCAAGCACTCCGCCCGCAAATGTATCGCCGGCTCCGGTAGGGTCAAAAATCGACTCCATTAAATACGCCGGTGTGCTGAAAACGGAATTCCCCGAGAATAACAGACTTCCGTGCTCGCCCTTCTTTACAATGATTTTTTTCGGGCCAAGCTTAAGTATTGCCCTTGCCGCTTTGACAAGGCTTGCGTCACCGGCAAGTTCTTTTGCCTCCGACTCATTTAATAAAAAAATATCCACTTTCTTCAAGAGTTTTACGAGTGCCTTACGCTTATTTTCTATCCAATAATTCATAGTATCGCAGGCAACCAATTTAGGCCTTGCCATTTGATTTAAAACCTGCTTTTGAATTTGCGGATCGATGTTGGCCAAAAATACATATTCGCTATTCCTGTATTCACGCGGGATAGCCGGATTGAAGCGAGAAAGCACGTTCAAGTGAGTAGCTATTGTCTCGGGATTGCTAAAGTCCCAGCCGTACTCGCCTTCCCATCTGAATGTCTTGCCTTTCTTGGTTACCATCCCTTTAAGGTCAATGCCTTTCTCTTTCAGTAAATTCACATATTTAGGAGGGAAGTCATTGCCGACTACAGCGACTAAATTCACATTGGGCTCGAAAAAACTCGCGCTCACGGAAAAATAGGTTGCCGAACCGCCCAAGATATCCTTACATCTGCCAAAAGGCGTCTTTACCGTATCAAGCGCTACCGAGCCGACAACCAGGATGCTCATTTTACGTATTTCCCGATTAAAATATCCAGCTTCTTTTTCTCTTTCTTGGAAATCGCTTTACGGTCGGTTATAATCGCGTATTTAAGGGCCTCTTTACATCCACAGGTTCGCTTCTCGGGGATGCGCAAAACAACACTCTTTAATATTTTCTTCGCATTGTCGACGTTTTTTTTAAGATTGCCTATGATTGCATCGACAGAGACTACTTCTTCACTCTCTCGCCAGCAGTCATAATCGGTAACAGCAGCTAATGTAACGTAACAAATTTCAGCTTCGCGGGCAAGCCGCGCCTCAGCCATATTAGTCATACCTATAATATCCATACCCCAGCTTCGATAAAGGTTTGATTCGGCCAATGTGGAAAATTGTGGCCCTTCCATGTTCAGGTATGTTCCGCCGAGATGAATCGTGGTTTTGTCATCTTTGGCGGCATTATGGAGTAAATTCGCCAAATCCGAACATACGGGATGCGAAAAACTTATGTGGGCGGTAATGCCTTCATCAAAGAAGGTATACTTTCTTGCCTGATTAGTCCTGTCCACAAACTGAAGAGGAATAATAAAGTCTAAAGGTTTTATCTCTTCTTTCAATGAGCCGCATGCTGAAAGAGAAATTATCCACTCCGCTTCTAATTTCTTCATTGCGTAGATATTAGCGCGGTAATTTATTCGAGAAGGATTGATGCGGTGGCCTTTGCCATGGCGCGGCAGAAAGACAACTTCTTTCCCGTTTAATTCGCCGATGACAAGCTCATCAGAAGGGTCTCCAAACGGGGTTTGTACTTTAACGGTTTTTTTTATTTTTATACCTTCGATATTGGATAACCCGCTTCCTCCGATAATACCTATTCTTGCCATGTGTTCCCTCCGGGATTAAGGATTAAGTTATAAGCTTACCTTAACCGAAATGCCAACTCCGCTAAGGTACGAACGACAAATAGTCTCACAAACCAAAGACAAAGTATAGCGATAATAGGAGATATATCTATTCCTATATTATGAAGCGGCATAATTCTTCTAAACGGCGCAAGTATCGGTTCTGTTATTTTGTATAAAATCTGGACTATTATATTGTACGGGTCTGGATTAACCCAGCTAATAAGCGCTCTTATTATAATAAGCCAAGTCAGTATAGTAATCAGATATCCCAGAATTGCAGCTATAGCAGCTATAAAATTTCCAACAACATACATAGTTACGCTCCTTTCGAAAGCCGTTTCGACCTTCTGGCAGCGGCTTTTACAGCTTCGACTACGAGATTCTTAAACTTTTTTGATTTCAAAATACGCAAGGCCGCCTCTGTGGTCCCCTTTTTAGACGTTATGCGTTCTCTCAAAACTTGGGGATTAAGTTTTAAATTATCCAGTAATGCACCACTTCCCACGAGAGTACCGACTGCAAGCTTCACTGCATTCTCTTTCTTAATGCCTAATTTCACCGCTGCTTCTTTCAGCGCTTCCGCCAGATAGAGGAAATACGCAAGGCCGCTTCCGCTAACAGCAGCCACTGCATCCATATATTTCTCATCGATTTCCAGCACATCGCCTATGGAAGAAAAAATCCTCCGCACTACGGCTTTACTTTTCACCATTTTATTATGGCTTAAACATGTTATGCTTTTTCCGACCAATGCCGCCATATTCGGCATGGCGCGCGTTAGGGCAATTTTCTTATTAATCAACGACTCTATTCTCGAAATGGAAACACCTGCCATGATAGAAATCAGGTGTTTAGAATTATTGAGTTCGTTCGAAATCGACCGAAACAGTGTCCTGGAGTCCTGGGGTTTGACAGCAATAATAATGAAATTACATTTTTTTACAACCTCTTCGTTTGTGCTTACGCGTATACCGAATTTTTTATAAAGCCCTTTTATCTTATATGAATCCTTATCGCTTATATAAACACTGTTAAAAGGCAAAATCCTTTTAGAAAGAATGCCCTTCGCAAGGGCACTTCCCATATTACCGCAACCGATTATTCCTAGTCTCATATTGCACCTACTTAAATATCGCGCTACCAATACGCACCATAGTAGCGCCCTCTTCTATAGCAACTTCGAAATCCTGCGTCATACCCATGGAAAGCTCTTTCAGCTTATGGATATCCGCCAACTCCTTTAACTTCCTAAAGTAAGGCCGTACCGATCCGGCGTCTCCGGCAAGCGGCGCCATTGTCATCAGGCCTAATATATTTATATGCTTTAAATGCTTTGTTTCCTTTAAAAAATTTTCTATATTTTCCGGCTTAAGCCCGAATTTTGTTTTTTCACCTGAAGTATTGACCTCTATAAGAACGTCTTGTATCTTATTATTCTTTTCAGCTTCTTTATTTATTATATATGCTAATTTAACGCTATCTACTGAATGAATAATCGAGAATATCCTGACAGCGTCCTTTGCCTTATTCGACTGGAGATGGCCTATCATGTGCCACGAAAGCACATGCGAATCGAATACCTCCTTTTTCGAAAGGGCGTCTTTTATCCTGTTTTCACCGATGTCAGTTACGCCGGCCTCTACAGCTTCGCGCATCTGGTCAATCTCGGCTTCTTTCGTAACGACTATGAGCCTTACTGTATGCGGGTCTCGACCTGCCCTCTCGGCAGCTCGTTCAATCCTCTTTCTAGCGCGAACAAGATTCTCTCTAACCATTTTGACCGTTAGGGTAGCATATAAGATATGCGCTGTCAATTGAAAAGGAGGGAAGAAAAAGCAGACAGTTTCTATTTTCTACGTTTTTTCTTAAGCGTTCTCTTGTGGGCGCGGTGTTCCCTTCTCTTTTGTTTCTTTAATGTTTCAAGTTCTTTCTTCTTCTTGCGGGCTGCAACTTTAACATCAGAGTCTTTTACGTATTGTTTAAGCTTCAGGTAAAGGGCTTTCGCTTCCTTGTATTTACCCTGGTTGTAAAGGATCTCCGCCTGGATGTATAGATTATTTACTTCATCCAGCTTCTTTCTGATTTTTTCCTCTTTTTCCTGTTTCTTTAGTTCTTTATTGATGACTCTAAGCCTTTTCTCGGCTTTCTTGGCGAGCTTATCCAGGTTATGCTGGATGTATGCATCTTTAGCGAAGCCGTTAAATGTAAAGATTAAGGTTATGGCAAGTGTAAATAGAACCTGTATGATTTTCTTCATAAATTCTTTCCTCCTTTTTCTTATCTTTCCTTATTTTTCCTTATCACTTCCTCGTATAGCTTCTTTGCTTTTTTATACTCTCCTTCTCTATATAGAGCTTCTGCCTGGTTAAAGGAGTAGGCAGTATCGTTCTCCCATTCCAGCCTTGAGTTTACATTAGTCGTAACCTCATATCTCATCTGTGCCATTCTAAGGGTTATTTCGTTATAAAGAGCGTTTGCTTCTTCGTATTTACCTTGTTTGTAAAGGGATTCTGCTTCCCGGAACTTCTTGTTTAGCGCTTCTTTTTCATCTTTTGGGAAGTTCTTTATTGTCGTCTTTATCATTTGTTTCTTTATATTATCTATTCTACCCTGGGTGAGGCTTCTTATGAGGGGGGTATCTTTAAATCCCGGTTCTGTAAGCGTAAGGGACATGTTTACATAGGGGCCGTATCCTTTGTATTCCTCATCAGGGAGGTTTCCGTCATCGTATTGTATGAGGTTATAGCCCGCTGCAAGTCTTAGGTGGTCAAAGAAGGTAAGGCCTGTCTCTAAGGAGGCGAGGTGCTTTGTTGTTTTTATATCGTAGCTTCTGAGATAGCGGTATATACCGGTTATGTCTATGTATTTACCTAATTTAAGAGAGGGGCTTACTGTAATCATGTCTGTAAGGGATGGGGTTGTGAGGTTATCTTGTGATTCAGTGTAGTGCTTTATGGCGTATTTCCCCGCTATGCTTAAGCACCTGTAGGGGGCGAATACACCTTCTACGCTTCCTATATGGGTGTATGTATCAAGGGGGATGGTGGCATCCTGATATAGGTTCCTCTTGTATTCGTATTTTCCGAAGAAGTTTAAGCTGTTAGAGAATATAGGTCTATAAGCAAAGCCTACTAAGGCGCGTTGATAGTTTTCCTGGGTCTGGTCTCCGTCTTTATCTCGACTGCGGGTAAATTCTGTTTTTTCTAAGATTTTGAGGCCTTCGGCAATATTAAGGGAGGCGTTTGTGAATAAGCTATAACGGGTAGTGGCGTTTTCGTTTCTATGTTCAAATTTACCGCCTACTGTGTTGTTTTCAGTTATGTATTCAAGTGATGCGGATTGGGAGTTATAGTCAGAGATGGTGGCATTATTCTCTATTTTATTCCTTTCAAAGTTTACGTTTGCGTAGATGTTCTTTAAGAGTCTTATCCTTGAGTTATAGCCGATGTTTTCAGTGGTGTGAAAGGGGCTTATTTTCGTATTCATATAGCTACGAAGTGTCATTCTGTCTGTAATGGGGAGGGTTGCCTCCTGTCCTATCGTTGTTGTGTTAGTGCCTTCTCCTGTAAAGCCGTATTCAACGTAGTTTCGTATGCCGTCGGGTGTTAATCTTGATAGGCCGACTGCGGTTGTGTTCGACTCATAGAGATCACTCTCAATAGAGGAGTAGCTGAAGTTTGTTATAAGGTCGTGTCTTATGTAAAGGTCTGTATCATTGTTTATCTTCAGGTCTAATCTCGGGGAGAGGGTGAATATGTCTTTTGTATAGTCAAGTTTTTCTTGTGTGAAGGGAAGGTCAAACTCGTATTGTCTTTCATACCTTGCGGTATTACTTAGGATGAGGTTATCCCCGATGGCTAAGGCCTGGGATGTCTCTACTTGGTGGGTGTGGGTGTCCTTCAGGGTGCCGATTTCATCTACGAACTCTTTTAAGGAGTAGCCTAAGGATAGAAAGAGATTATTGTAGCTTGCAACTCCGTCAATTCTCGTTTGTCTGTCAAAGGTATGGCCTGCCATAGAACGGCTTACCCAGCTGTCAGCTATAAGTTGTAGGTTATCTGTGAGGTTGAGCTTGCTTAATCCTCCGTATTTCTGGATGGCTGTTTCATCTACACTTACTGCGTTGTAGAAGTTAGGGTCTATTTCAGTGGCGTAGGCTTGTAGAAAGAGTTTATTGTTAAAGAGATTAGCGCTTCCTTCTACTTTTCCGGCTTCACCATATTCTACACCTGTTTTATCGCTCCTTGCGTATTCAGCCTGGAGTCTTATGTTAGGTGTAAGGTGTAGTATGGCATCTCCTGAATACATACCCCAGTTATAGAGGTCACGCTGTTCGTGTATGGCTTGTGCTGCGAGCATAAGCTTGTCACGAAATAAGTATGTCTCAATCCTATTACCCATGATATCGTAGTCAAGGTCTGTGTTAGCGGAATATTCGTATCTTACGACTATATAGATTGGGTCATTGTTTTCATCATATGATGGGATGGCCTCATGGAAGAAGATTCTTCCGTTGTCATATTCTATGGAGTAGTCTTTGTCTCTTGTGAGGTACTTCGTGTTAAGGATTGTATCTGATTTATCTTTATCTCTTGTCTCTATTCTTATGCGCTCTGTGTATTCTAAGATGGGGGTTTTTATAAGATAGAACGGGCCTGATATGCCTAGGCCACTGAAGCTGTCTTCTCGTTCTTCCTGTGTTGTATTAGCCATGAAACTGGTTACGCGTAGCTTCATAATAGGCGGTGTTGGTTTGCTTCTGAAGTTTTCGGTTCTTATGTGTGTCTTTACACCGTGAAGTACTCTGTTATACCCTGCAAGCTGGGTAGCTTCAAATTCTTCTGTTCCGTAGTTACCAAGTTCAGCGTAGGAGTATTCTCTTTCGAGCTTTACAAAGAGTTTACCTTGTGAGTCTGCTTCATTTGTAAGGATTGATTCATCTCCGTATACAGGGTAGTAACGTTCTGGGTTTATGTATTTATAGAGATGGTCCTGGTTATCTTTGGTCGAGTCAATTCTTGTGGTTAAGAGATATTTTCCTTTTATGAGGCCTTTCAGGTAAAGGAGGAGCCTTCCATCCTGGTATATGCCGTCTGAGTATTGCACACCCGGGTTAAGGGTTGGGTTTCCGGTTATGAAGTTCTCTTCGTTTTCTGTTATGTTCATCTTACCCATTCTTCCGTCAGCTGTGCCGATTACCATGAACTGGGTGATTTTCTTATGCTTTGCCTTAAGGAGTTCTTCTTCTTTTGGAGTAAGAAGTTTTATGGGGAAGTCGAGCTTTCCTGTTGTGGTCTCCGGGATATTTACGAATCTCGTTACTTCGGGGATGTCGGTGCGATATGATGGTGTGCCGGTTAGCCGGTGAGCCGGTGAGCCGGTTATAGAATCCTTATCCTCCCTTATCTTACCTTCTTTATCCTTATCTATCCTTCTCAATCCTTCTTTTTCCTTATCAATCTTCTTCCCAAGTCTTGATTTTATCCAGTCCCCAAGTGAGCGTCTCTCGATTAGCGGCTCGGGTTCCTTCTTTTTTACTTCTTTTCTCTTCGGATAAAACGGTCCTCCTGGTAGCATCCTCTGGTCAAGCCGAACAGCGTGCATGCCAGGTATAAGTTCAGGTATAGAGTATCTTCCATGCTTATCTGTTATAACAGTAGTGCCATCATCGAGTATTACTGCTACGTTGGGTATGCCTTTTTCAGTTTTATCTTGTACTCCATTTCCATTTTCATCGTAATAGACTTTTCCTATTAGCATACCGAGCTTAGAGAATACACCCTCTCTTATATCAACAGTGGCTACAGCAGGGCCTTGGGTATGGGATGTA
>JAUWBJ010000103.1 GCA_030605095.1 Candidatus Omnitrophota bacterium
CGCCGGGGGCATAGTAGATAATTTCAATCCCGTCTTCGTTTATGATAATCCTATCAATAAACTTCTTCAAGAATTCCCGCTTCTCCTGAACACTATCGCCGACAAAGATTTCCTCCATTTCTTTCCTAAAGCCGTCGATCATAGCTCTCGTAATATGTACAGGTTGATGCCGGCTGTTGAGAGTCTCGTAATGTGTTATCTCTTCCCGTAAGCTGTCTTTTTGGTTTTTCAATTCCTTTAGGCGCGGAGCTACCAGACTCAAATCGATTACACCGCTTTCAATTGCATTGTATTGCCGCATGATTCTATTCTGTAGATCGCTTGCTTTTTTCTTAAGCTCCATTATCTTCTTCCAATAGTCAGTCCGCAAAGATTTAGTGGCATGATTTATATCATCTGCTAATTTTTTCATATTTTTATCCGAAAATAGAAGTTCTTTTACCCGCTTTATTACTTCTGCGTCAAGCTCATCAGCCCGAACCCTATATCCGGGGCATACATCTTTACCTTGTTTTGAATATGTTATGCAGTTGTAATAGGCGTATTTTCTATCCCGGCCATATCCTGTTACGCCATAGGCCCCATTACATTTGCCACATCTCATTAGTCCGGAAAGTAAATATGAGCTTGCGGTAACTCTGGCCGGCTGATTCTTGGGCCGTCTTTGCTCTATGAGCTTTTGCGTCTTATCAAATATGTCTTTCCCTATAATAGGCTCGTGCGTATTTTTAATGACAATCCATTGATCTTTTGGCTTGAACTGTTTGCCATAAGTCTTCTTATCCCTTTTATTAAATACAGTCCAACCTATATATGACTCATTTCTTAAGACATTCGCTACGGTAGATTTACTCCATTTGCTCCCTGAACGTGGCTTATGCCCATGTGCATTAAGGTATAGAACGATATTCTTTAACCCATGACCTTTCGTATATAAGTCAAATATCAGCCTGACCGTAGATGCCTCAGAGTCATTGATCTCATATTTCGTTCTTTGGTAATTCCTCTCATCATAAACATGGACATTTTTATACCCAAAAGTCGAATAGCCACCATTTTTGTAACCTTTTCGTGCATTTTCAGCCATACCTCTTAATGTCTCTTGCGCCAATACCGCACTGTAAAATTCATCGATTACTTCTATCATTCCTTCCATTAGTTGCCCCTGAGGGCTACTGTCGATAGGTTCAGAAATAGATATTACTTCAATGCCACGTTTCTTTAACATTGCTTTATAAATAATGCTGTCTTGCCTATTTCTCGCGAATCTGGACAGTTTCCATACAAGTATTGTCTGAAATGGGGGAAACTTCTTCTTTGTCTCAGATATCATCTCCAGAAAAGCCGGCCTGTCGACTGATAGCGCGCTTGCTGCCTCATCAACATATTCCTTATAGACGGTCATATTGCGTTTCAGCGCATATTCGTGCAGTAATCGCAACTGAGATGGTATGCTGTTATGTTTTTCGGCTTGCTGATCGCTCGATACTCGTGCATATAATGCAACTTTCATTTTATCATCACCTCCAGTTCCCTATGTGCGTCATTGCGAGGCCGCGAAGCGGCCGAAGCAATCTCAACACGTTTAGTTAGCTCTTTTTTCATAATAATTTCGGCCATTACTTTCACTTTTTCCTTATACCAAGCCGGAAGATTTTCATTAGAGCAATTACTGGTTTTTTCCGTGAAGTTAATTTTATGCATCCTTTACCTCCACTTATTAAGATTTTTTTGATGGCAATAAGACCAAAACCGTAATAAACAAAATCAGAACAAACAGAAATTTTATCCCCAAAACCTCATACCAAATTATAAGATTTGCAGAGACTAAACTTGAGAAAATGATTATTTTATATAGCTGTTTTTTCATAGCCCCCCTTATCATCTTTACCTCTCTGATTTACGCCTTTAATAGTAAAATATCCCACTACACTAA
>JAUWBJ010000080.1 GCA_030605095.1 Candidatus Omnitrophota bacterium
CGCCGGGGATGTAGTAAGCCCTTGCCCACCCGCTTTTGGAAGCGTATACAGGGCTATTTATCTCTGCGGCCAAATCCAGGCCCTTATGGATTCTGCCGTTTTTTCTTTTCGCGCCGAAGGCCCCATCGCCATACGCGTCGTTCCTGATAGGTAGGCCCTCGGCCCGGATAGGCATGGCAAAGCACGGTTCTTTTATCCTATATACGAAAGGAAATAGAAACTTTTGTATTACGAATAAGCTTATTCCGACAAGGCAGATTGCCAGGAAAAACTTAAACAACCCCTTCATTACTTTGAGATGATTTTTTCTATGTTTGATAACTTGCCGTAACAGATTAAAGTATCATTGAGAAGTATGCGGTCGGTTGCTTTTGGGGTAGGTATAACGCCGTCTTTTCTTTCGATAGCTAAGATGAGTATGTCATTTTCCCTGAAACTCGATTCGTTTAATGCCTTACCCAAATCCCGGCAGTTATCCCTTATGGTTACTTCGGCTATGCCGTAGTTTTTAGCGATACGCAATACTTCTTCAACAGGTCTTTTCCGGAAGGGAGGCCTTTTTTGCAGCCTGGATTCGATTTTATCGTTCAAAAACTTTGCTACACCCTTGTGCGCCAAGAGCTTAAACAGGATGAGTATCAATAAAAGGACAATGGCCACATTTATCAAGAGAGGCGCTATATTGCCCCTCCCGAAAGATATTACCAGTGTTGTTATCACGGTAATAAGGCCGGCGTTACCCAATACCATCAGAAAGATGATAATTTTTCTTCGTATGTCATTTTCGATCACAAGCTCGGAGTCCTTTGTCGTGAAACCCGTGCCGGTGAATGCGGACAGGGCCTGAAAATACGCCCTTTTCTCGTCGAGACCTGTCATCTTCAAAGCCACAGTGGCTATTTTGACTACAAAAATGGATATGGCAATAACCAGTATAACAGGAATGACAAAAATTAAATTACCCATAGTACCTCCACTATAACCACTTCTTTTTCTTAAAGAATAAAAGCATTCCGCCGGCTATGGTTAGCATAAGCGCTATTGTAGCGAAATAACCATAGCGCCAATCAATCTCGGGCATAAAACGGAAATTCATTCCATAAATCCCGGTTATCAGGGTTAATGGCATCATTATGGTAGCGATAATCGTTAAAACCTTCATGATCTCATTTAGCTTGTTGGACGTAACCGACATATAGCCGGTTGTGGCGCTAGTCAACGCCTCTCTATAGGTGTCAAGGGTATCGTTAATCCTCGCTAAAAGATCCGAAATGTCACGAAAATATATAGAGAGTCCCTTCGGTATAATGGGATCATAGCCGCCTCTTGCGATAAAATTCATGGTTTCTCTCTGGGGACCAAGAATTCTCCGTAAAATCAGGACATTTTCTTTTAAATCGAAAATCTTATTGAGCGTTCCTGAATTCGTATCTTTCAATACGTTGTCCTCTGCCTTCTGTATTTCTTTTCCCATCTTTTCCAGTATCGGAAAATAGTTATCCACCAACGCATCAGCTAAAAAATAGAATAGATACGCCGCCCCCTGGGACATAATCCCCGCATGTTTTATGCATCTTTGCCAGGTGGCAGAAACGCTCGGGATAGGTTTCAGGTGCACTGTTACGACATAATTTTCGCCTATAAAGCTATCCACTTCTAATGAAGTAGCTTTGTCCTTACGAGGGGCTAAAAGGGCCGCGTGAAGAACGATAAAAAGATAATTGTCGTATCGGTCGATTTTCGGGCGCTGGATGGTTGTCATAGCGTCTTCGATGGCGAGAGGATGGAACGAGAAATTCTTTTCGATAAACTGCATATCCTCTTGAGTCGGCTTTTGTATGTCAACCCAGATGCGGAAATCCTTTTTGCCTATATAGAGAGACATACCCTTTAGGTCAGTTAGAATTTCCGGGTTTTTATCCTTTTCTTGTATAATAACGTTTATCATAATTACTTGAGTATGCTCGAGACAATCTGGCTTACCTTTTTGCCGTCTGCCCGCCCTTTAACCTTTTCCATTACCGATTTCATCACTTTCCCCATCTCACCTTTGCTCGTGGCTTCAAGCTCTTTAATGGTACCCGCTATTATCTTTTTGAGTTCTTCTTCAGACATTTGTTCAGGCATATAGCTTAATAATATGTCCAGCTCCTTTTTCTCCTTTTCCACGAGGTCCTGCCGTTTACCTTTTTCAAACTGCTCTATAGAGTCTTTGTGCTGTTTAACCTGGCGCTGGATAATTTTTACGATTTCTTCATCTTTTAAGGTCTTTTTATTTTGGTCTAATTTAGTATTGATTATATCGGCCTTCACCATCCGCAGTGTAGAGACTTTAATTTTGTCTTTTTGCTTTAAAGCCGCTTTGAATTCATTTTCTATTCGTTCTTCCAGTGACATGCCTATCCTTTCTTTCCGCTATTCTGGCAAAGAGTATACTTATCTCGTATAATACTATCAAAGGAACCGCAAGAAGAATTTGCGTTATAACGTCCGGCGGCGTTAACATCGCCGATATAATGAATAACAAAATGATAAAATATCTTCTTTGTTTCCTTAAGGTTCGAGAGCTTACAATCCCCAACCTTGTCAAAAGAACAATAAATAACGGCGTCTCAAAAGCCACTCCAAAAGCCAGTATTAAAAAAATGCTAAAGGATATATATCTCGCTACAGATATAAACGGCCTAATTAAGTCAGAAGAAAAACTTAAGAGAAAATTTATCGCGGCCGGCAGCGCAATATAATACGAAAAAGAGATGCCCACCCCGAATAAAAGTATCCCCGCGATTAAATAGGCAATAAAGATACTTTTTTCCCTCTTATTTAACGCTACCCAGATAAATTTTAAAGCGTTAAATAAGATTACAGGTACCGACAGGACAAGCCCGCTAAAAAGCGAAATTTTTAAATAAGAGAGAAAAGCTTCCTGGGGGCTTATAAATACAAGAGAATCAACGTATCTTGCCAGGAACCCCAGGATTTTTTCAGAATATGTATATGAAAGAGCGCTTAATAAAATTACAGAGATAAGTACTAAGATTATTCTTTTTCGTAATTCCTCCAGATGTTCAAGGAACGGCCTTTTTTCATCCCCTGGGGGCATCATCCTTCTTTTCCGGCTCATCGGTCGCTTTCTTAAACTCGCGTATGGCTTTTCCCAGAGCCCTGCCAATCTCTGGAAGTTTCGCAGCGCCGAATACTAAGAGTACGATAAGCAGTATCAGAATGAGTTCCCAGAAACCTATTGTAGGCATTTTACCTCTCCTTTTTTCGGGAATATACGCTTAAACCAGGGCAAATAGTCAATAATGAGTTTTCCGTTAAGATGGTCTATCTCGTGCTGTATAGCCCTTGCGGTTAGCCCCTTAAAGCTTTTTATAGTACGGCTGTTTTTTTCGTCTCTATATAAAACGGAAATTTCTTCAGCTCTTTGTATTTCGACTTGTTTTTCAGGGATGCTAAGGCATCCTTCTTCCAATAGAGAGGCGCCTTTTTTGGTGATTATTCTTGGATTTACCATTTTTAATAGCCCGTCCCCGGCATCCACAACGATAATTCTTTTTGTAACGCCGACCTGCGGCGCCGCTAAGCCAACCCCCTGATTCGCATACATCGTTTCTGCCATATAATCGATGAGGCGTTTTTCCTCATCGGCGACTTGCTGAACATCCTGTGATTTTTTTCTCAATACCGGGTCGGGATATATTTTTATTTCTAAAGAAGCTTCTTTCACTTTTTCACAAGTCTATTCTTTTCATCGACATAAATAATCTTTGTTCTAAGATTCTGTACTTCTTTTGACTCTACCAGCGCCTTGGATATAATGATTACATTATCCCCGACCTCGCCCATCCGCGCGGCCGGTCCATACAGAACGACTTCTCCGGAATTTTCTTTTTCTTCAATCACGTAGGTCTCAAACCGCGAGCCGTTATTGATATTTAAGACCTGGACGATCTCATTTGGATAGATATTGCTTGCCTCCAGTATCTTTTTATCTACGCCAAGGCTTCCCTGATAGAGAAGTTCCGTTCTTGTGATACGCGCCTTATGGATTTTGGATTTGCACATTATTCTGAGCATACGGATTTCCTATTCTTCTGCTATGTTAGTGAGGTTTTCGCCGTCGAAATATAGCTTCTTTGTCTTGGAAAGATAATTCTTATCAATAGGTATGGCGGAATATCTTCCCGTATAGACCCATTCTTCCCTAGCACTACTCCACTTTTCTTTATCCTCCACATAATTTATTTGGTCAGGGTCTCCCCACATTTCCCTTACCTTGCCCTTTGTCATGCCAATCTTCACGGAATCAGTGCCTAACGGGTGTTTTATTATATCTTTAGGCGTTGGCGGTGTTATGTCTGCGCAACCGGTTAAAGACAAAAATAAAATAGATATTAAAAAGAGTTTGAGCGTATTCAAATTATACCTCCTATTTCTCAATTTCTTTCCCCTGTTTATATAACAAATCGCAGAAATATTTCAGAAATGTGTTTTTATTATCTTCTTCAATCCTTGCAAACTCACATCCGATGTCAAAAGGCGTTCCGTTTTCGGTTGAAAGCTTCTTTTTCCACACTACCTTGGCCCTTGCGTGTATGGAGCTTAACGTACCCGGCATTTCTATCTTCAGCTCGACCTCTTCGTTTATAGCTATACCTTTCTTTTTAGTTTCAAATCTTAATCCGAGCGGTGAAATGTCTTTAGTTTGAGTTTCCTCGACGGCATTACGGCTGTCTATAATCCTTATGTTGATGGGAGCTTCTATTCGTAAATATTTTCTTCTTTCTTGACCCACGTCTGGAAAGTATATCATAATTATATTATATAGTCAATA
>JAUWBJ010000087.1 GCA_030605095.1 Candidatus Omnitrophota bacterium
TTCTCATGGCATACCTCCTTGGGTCTTCGGACCCTTTAATGGTTACTGTTTGCTTTAACAACAACCATTAATGGTATGCCATTTTATTTACATTTCAAAGAACTTTTATATTGAAAGTGTCCAGAGTATTTTACACTATCAGAAAATATTTTCTAAAGAGGTCAAGGGCTTAGTTTCTTCCCGTTTTGACTAAATATCTGAAACTTTGCTATCCTCAACCTCTGTAGCACAAATTTTAAAGCCGTAGATAACACGCCGAATCCGTAGACGACGCTTCTTCTAAATCCTATAGAAGAAGATTCGCCGGTATATATAGAAGGTGATGTTATTTCTCCGATCCTGTAGCCAAAATAGATTGCCTGGGCAAGTATCTGATTATCAAATACAAAATCGTCGGAATTTTCCAATAGCGGAAGATTGAGTAGAACTTTTTTTGAAAACGCTCGGTAACCCGTGTGATACTCCGAAACCTTCTGGCCGAGTAAAATATTCTCTATAAATGTGAGAAGTCTGTTAGAAATATATTTATATAAAGGCATACCACCCTTCAAAGCCATACCACCCAAAACCCTGGAGCCCAAAACAACGTCAAACATGCCTGAAGTAATAAGCCCTGCCATAGCTGTTATCAATTTAGGCGGATACTGATAATCCGGATGGAGCATTATTATTATATCCGCCCCTTTTTTAAGGGCCTCTTTATAGCAGGTTTTCTGGTTGGCGCCGTATCCTTTGTTTTTTTCATGCACGTAGACCTCAAGCCCCAAAGCTTTCGCAATCTCAGCAGTCCTGTCCGTGGAGTAGTCATCGGTTACGAATATCTCATCTACAATGTCCTTGGGAATTTCGTCATAGGTTTTTTTGAGCGTTTTTTCTGCATTGTAAGCAGGCATAACAACAACTATCTTTTTCCCCTCCAACATGTTTACCTCACTATTTTATAATCCGGCGACGGATTTTTTTCCAGTTTCTCTAACCGCTTTGTCACAAGCATTTTGATTTGTGCCAACGTCGGCGTGGCTACATCCATCGATTTACGATAATACATTTTAGCGCCTTCGAAATCTTTGTCCATCTCTTTTTTTACGCCTATATAATAGTAGCAAATAGCCTTAAATTTCGGCTGCCATGGCTCAGTTTTCTGCAGCAAATGTTCCAAACCGGATTTTCCTATAAGAAATTTAGAAATTTCGTTAAACCATATCTGATCCTTAAAGTCCTCGTAGACCTTCCGCCAGACCCGGGTAGCAATTTCATTATTACCCTTGCTAAAATATAACTCCCCCAACCTAAGGTATATGGCGGCATAAATTGGCCTGGAATGATAAGTAGGTGGTTCTTTTAAAATTTTCTTGAATTCCCTAATGCCTGAATCAACATCGCCCTTTACTAAATAAAGTGTTGCTATGGCGATTTTTGGATCGAGGGAATCCGGATTAAAAGCCAGGGCCTTTTTATATTCGTTATAAGCCAAATCATGTTTACCGCGAAATGCGTAAATGTTGCCAAGAAATATGTGTGCTTGCAAAAAAGCGGGATTAATGTCTAGCGCGTATTCCAATTCCTTAACCGCATCTTCGAATTGACTTTTTTGAACATAATACGATGCTGTTATTATCCTTGGGTGTGAATATTGAGGCGTGATTTCAAGCGCTTTTCGGGATTCTTCATATGCCCTATCCAAATTATTTTCTCTTGCGAGATATGCCACAGCTAAATTATAATACGCCCTTTCGTTATTAGGGTCTATCTCGGCATTTTTTTTCCAAAACACAATCTCATCTGACCAGTCTAAATTTCGCAGATTAGTCAGATACAAGTATGCGCAAACTAAAAAGGTAGCAAAATAAAAAAAAGAGTGCTTCAAAATAGGCGTTCTTTTGAATTTATCCGATAGCGACATTATCGATGCGGCGATAACAAAGCAATAGCCTATCGAGGGCAAATATAAAAACCGTTCAGCTATTAATATTTTTATAGGGATAATATTTACAGCAGGGGCAAGGGTTATAAAAAACCAAAAAATTGAGAAGGCTATATCCCTTTTTTTCTTCGCCAGTTTTATGGCGCCCGCCATCAGGAGCATAATCGCTAAGATGGAAAGAAACGTCTGGGGCTCCTTTACTGAGCATGAAATAGGAAATCTGAGATAATCGGCACATAGGCCCACCGGATATATGAGCAACCGAATATAGTAGAGAATCCCCTTCGCCATAGTAAGAAGCGTCGTATATATATCCCCTGTCCAGTAGCCAGTCTGCGCAAGGCGTCCGATAATATTAAATCGTAGAATTACGTAAACCTCGAGAATCAGAAAAAAGGCGAAATACCTTATCGCCCTCAGGCCGATTCTTTCTTTTTTAGTATAAAAGAAATCACACAAAATTATTATTAAGGGCAAACTTGCCGCCATCTCTTTCGAGAGAAGCGAGCATGAAAATAACAAGAGTGAGCCGAAATAAAGGAAAAGGTGTTTTTCTTTAGTGTACCTGATATACGCAATGAGTGCTGCGAGGTAAAAAAATAAAAATAACACATCGGCCCTCCCGGAGATCCACGAAACCGATTCTGTCTGTATGGGGTGGGTCAGGAAAAACAGGGATGTAAAAAGACCCGTAAATCTATTTCCTGTGAGCAACAAAACGAGATAAAAAAGTAGAACGGAGTTTGCAATATGAAAAAGTAAATTCGAGATGTGGTAGCCGAGTGGGTTCAGTTTCCAGAAGAAATAATCTAACGCATACGTCAGCGGAAGAAAAGGCCTGTAATTTTCTGCGGCAAGACCTCCCTCGGACAACGCCTCCTTGGAAACGAAATATAAAGGGATAAACTTTAGGTTTTTTATGAAATCGTTTTTAACGACAAAAGAGTTATCGTCCCATATAAAATCATTCCCCAATGAGTTGCTGTAAGCCAATACACCAAGGGATGCGATTAGAAAAAGCACTATGCTGATTTTCATATGCAGAGGCAAAATTTTTATAAAAAATAAGGGGGTGATAAATTTATCACCCCCTTATTTAAGGTTTTACGCCTTCACATCCTGTGAGTTGTTACAACTTGTGGTCGGTCAGCGTTGCTGAGTTCGGGCACACAGGTGTGGCAGCCACTGTTCCTGGTACCCCATAAGCAGTAGTTCCGCAAGAGGGCCAACGTTTAATGTAATCAGGTGTCAAATCACCAAGGGCCATAGTAGCTGTACCGCCCTTAGCGTTATCTAACGCCCAAACTTGAACAGCCCCTTCAATCTGTTTTAGATTAGCGATACAAGAATTCTTCTGGGCTGTCTCTCTTGCCTTTACGAAGTTGGGAATGGCTATCGCTGCTAATAGACCTATAATTGCAACAACTATCATAATCTCGACCAGCGTAAAGCCTCTTTCCTTTAGCCTCATCATCTCTATTCACCTCCCTTTCTTCCCTTAAGGTGCCTGAAACACCTTCACTTTCGCACCCCAAGGATGCAAATTAAGTATAGCACAGAAAGTACCCCTTGTCAATGCCTCCGCCTTCCCGTCGGAACGAACGGTAGCAGGCAGGGGGCTCTGCGAGTGGGAGGATCCACACCGGGCGGAGGGGCCCACTCGCAGAGCCCCCTG
>JAUWBJ010000070.1 GCA_030605095.1 Candidatus Omnitrophota bacterium
TTCTCATGGCATACCTCCTTGGGTCTTCGGACCCTTTAATGGTTACTGTTTGCTTTAACAACAACCATTAATGGTATGCCATTTTATTTACATTTCAAAGAACTTTTATATTGAAAGTGTCCAGAGTATTTTACACTATCACTATTTATAGCTTTAGTTACTTGGGTCAATTTTTCTCCACTATTTTCTTTATAATTTCTCTTAGTTCATTAATTGTAAATGGTTTATGCAGGCATTTGTGTGCCCCAAGAATTTTTGTCTCAATAGCGGTCAGACGTGTTGCATATGCGCTTATTATAACGACAGGTAAATCTTTTCGAATTTTTTTTATTTGTTTTAAAGCACTTATACCGCTTATCCCTGGTAACCTTATATCCAATAAAACGAGCTCGATCTTATCTTTTAAGCTTTCCCGTACCATTATGATAGCTGTTTCCCCATCCGCTGCTGTATGTACCACATATCCTTCTTTAGTAAGTATTTTCGTTAAAAGGTCCCTCATTCCTTTCTCATCGTCTACGACTAAAATCTCTCTCGGACATTTAATCATCTTCTCGTTCCTTCCTGAATCATTATTTCGAAGCTTCGCCTAAATTTATTCGCCGAAGCCTATCTACTATGAAATTCTTCTTTGGCGAAGGCGAATAAAAAACCCTGACTGCTTAGCATTTCTGCTAAGATATATCAGGGCTATCTTTTCGATTCGCCTAATTATTTATGCAATTGACAATATTATAACATATTCCTATATATCATCAAGGATAAAGCGGCTGCTCGCCTTTATCTACCTTTCTTTCTCTCTCCCATCTTTCAGTCAGCTCTAATCCAATCCTTTTGCCATTGTTGGAAATGGTAAAGATAATTCTCCCCCAGCCATCAAGTATCCGCAAGCCTTCTTTTTTTACATTAGGATCGCCTTTGCCATATATCTCAAGCGTCTTACCCAAGGACTTCTTTATTTTTTCTATTTCCTCACCCGTTAATTTAGAAACACCCTTCTGTTCCATTGTCCCACCCCTTTTTTCTTAATTTAAGGCTATTCTTTTATTATTTAAATGACCTAATTGTGATAACTCTTCCGTGGCTAATCATGTCTTTTATCTTTTTCTTAAGCCATCGCTTAAACAAATTTCGTGTAAGTGGTATCAGCCCCATAAAGCCTATCAAGTCAGTTATAAGGCCGGGTGTTAAAAGTAATATGCCGCTACATAAAATCAAAACACCGTCGAACAGCTTATCTGCCGGCATCCTGCCATTATTTATATCTTCCTGAATCCTGCGCAGAGTAATAAGGCCCTGTAGCTTGGCTAAATATGCACCGGCAATGCCGGTAAGGATTACAATCCCAAGCGTATAACCGACTCCTAAATACTGTCCAATTTTTATCAAGATAGCCAGTTCTACGATTGGAACTCCAACAAATAGTAAAATCAAGTATCCTAACATAGTTTCTACCCTATAAGTAATATTGACGTATTTCGTTACTTTTGTCAATATCAAAAATCGATCGGCATGAATGTTGCAAAAGCCATCATTGTTTATTGAATCAACTTATCTCTTTGTAGTCGTATTCTTAAATGTTCGAAAATCAAAACTTAAACTTTTAAATATGTTTTTTAGTTCTTGTTTCTCAAGTGTATCTGTTATTTTGTGAAATTTTTTGGGTATCTTGTTCCAGCAACTTTGCACAAAATCCAATACCTCATTAGCCTCTTCTATAGATTTGAACTCTTTTTTATTATTTTCTTTGAGATAGCGTTCGAACATTACTTCTTGAAAGGCATAAAAAGCCTCAAACATTTGCTTGCGTCGCTTTGCTGCTTCCTTTTTTGTTAGCCCGTGTCTCAACGCTGATTCTTCAAGCGTACAATCTATACATATGATTTTATGGATCTGCTCTTTCATGCCCGGGACGGGGTTAATAACCCCTCCTAGTTTCTTCTTTTTACCGCAAATCGCGCATTCGCATTTTCCGCCATCTAAGAATTCCCCTTTGGTTTCCGGTATATCAAAATCATTAAAATCTTTCATCCTTACATATCTCCTATCTATTTTTATTTTTCGATTTAACCTTTATCGGGGTTTTTTATTATTTTTTAAATATTGCTTTGTATTATTTTTTCTCATTTTTTTATATATGATCAATTTCTTTTAATGCCCGCTGATACACAGCAACCTTGGTTAGTCGATTCGTATCAATATAACAGTTTGCTGGAATTTGGCGAAATCGCTTAAAGAGCTTTCGAACAAACTCATATTTATTCCTGTATTTCGTGCTGTAAAGCCACTGACCCCCGCGATTTTCTTTTTTCTTTTTTCGGATCCGCAGAGCAAGAGTCTTCCGCAACGCCTCCAGTTTGATCGTAAACACCTGCTCAAAAGGCAATGCCGTCCTCAAGAACGCTTCCCTGGAATTTAATCCCGTGGTCTCGAGTATGCAATTCTTCCACCGCCGCTGTGACAGTTCTTTAAATAACGCCGTCCACGCATCGGTTTCACCTATAGGAGTCTCGGGAAATCGCGCCCGGTGGCGACCGATACAAAGCACCGGCACTTTTAATACCTTGCTCAATTTCCGCGATAGAGTTGTCTTCCCCGCACCAGGCAGCCCAATTATATGTATGATAGGAATGGTATGCATTTAGTTTGTTATTTGTTATATTTTACCTCGGAATAATCCCAGCGGATAAAAGGCATTTTATCGGATTCCTTAAAATCCCATAATTCCCGGAAAGAATCCATAAATTCTTCCGGAACAAGAAACCTCGCTTCATAACAGGCATAACCTTTTTTGTCTTTCTTATCATAAATTTCTATCCTTCCTCCTCTATAGGCTTTATATTTGGGATTCATAATTCCCTCTTCAACTACGGAGAAGAAATATCTTTTTCTTTTAGGCATATTCATACCTCCGCAAGAAATCTTGCAACTCTAAACCAATTGTGTTAAAAATGTCCGGGCAGGCACAATAATAGGCTCCGTATGCTCAAAACAATCCTTAGAAACATATTCCATATCAAATACCACCTGGAATGCGTGTTTTGCCTTAATTTTGTCCTGAAAATAAATCAAATTCTTGTTTAGTCCACCTTTTGCCGACAATTTAACTTCAACCAAAAACCATGGTTTTTTATCTTTCGAGACTAAAAAATCTACTTCGCGCTTTTCTTTATCCCTGATAAACCACAAGCCATACTGTCCTAGCCCGCAATCCGTCCAAAAATGAATAGCTTTTAATAAATGAGAAGCTACTAAAGTTTCCGCTCTCTGTCCTTCATCATCGCAAGCGATCCAATCCCACAAATAAGTTTTGGGTTCTTTGATAAGAGAGCGGGGAATGTTTTTTGACCATGGCTGAATAGTAAAACAGTAAAAAAAGGATTGTAATGTTTTAATCCAGCGACGTATGGTAGCGCTAGATACATTAACCTTGTTAGCGAGGTTCGTATAATTGGTAAGTTGTCCGGCCTGATGCTTTAAGATTTCAGCCAAAAGTTCAATTTGTCCCAACTCCTGGATGCGGCTTAAATCCCGGATATCCTCCCGGATTAGTTGCTCTTGCCGCAGGGTCTTCCAACGATTCAGAAACCGGGAATCATTTTTTATGAAGGGTTCCGGAAAACCGCCATTTTTGAGCAATTTATCGAAATCTTGATTTTTATTTTGAAAAGGCTCATTAATTTCTTTCCCCGATAAATCAACCCTACTTAATTCCGCCAACGATAATTGGTGAAGACGGTATGGAAAATATCTCCCCATTAAACTATCTCCCCCTCTTTTATACACGTCTAATCTGGAACTGCCTGTAACAATAATTTTAACTTTCCCTTTATATGTATCAAAAAAGCCTTTTAAAAAAGTCTTCCACTTGCCATATTTGTGAATTTCATCAAAAACAACAATGGGTATCTCTCTAGTCAGTTTATCTAAGCCGGCAAAATTAGCGACGCTATTAACGCCTTCCAGAATGGTCTTCCTATGATCTAAATTGTCCCAGTTGAGATATGCAAACTGACTCGTAAATTCTTTTGCCATGAGGCTCACTGTAGTTTTTCCAGCCTGACGGGGCCCGATAAGAAAAACCATTTGCTGATGACGCTCAAAATGTTCCTTAATAACAGACGTGTATATTCTTTTCACTTAACCTCCCTCACTGCTTTTGAATACCTCCTCGCCATGACTAGTTTACCATATATCTCAATTTAGTCAAGACCATTTTGATATATAGGTCATTTTAGTCAATTATTCCAGCTTCACCAGCGCCTCTGCAATCCTCTCCATAGTCCTCCTATATATACTATTTTTAGAAGTATTTTAACTTCCCTTGATTTGAGATTGCTTCGCCCCTGCTTTCGCAGGGGCTCGCAATGACGTATCTTCTTGTAACCGCTTAAGTTACAAAAGTATCTAAATTGAGAGCGACCCCAACGGGATTCGAACCCGTGTTACCAGATCGAAAATCTGGTGTCCTAAACCACTGGACGATGGGGTCTTCTTATTCTTCCTTTGCTACCTTTGCTACCGAGGCGACTTTGTCGCCTTTATCCAATTTGATAATGTGCACGCCCTGCGCAGCGCGGCCGGTAGCGCGTATATCCTTAACGGCGCAGCGCACAACCATGCCCTTCGAGGTTATAATCATCACCTCGTCTTTATCTGAAACCAATTTGAGGCCAATTACGGGGCCGTTTTTCGAGGTTACCTTTAAGTTAATAATACCCTTGCCGCCACGTGACTGAATACGGTACTCTTGCGCTTCTGTCCTCTTGCTGAATCCGTTTTCCGTAACGCTCAAAAGCGTCGCCTTCTTATCCGTTATAACTTCCATGCCGATAGCCGCGTCCTTTTTGCCCAACCTTATGCCGCGCACCCCGGAAGCGCCCCTTCCCATGTCTCTTATGTCTTTTTCGGAAAACCTTACGGCCTTCCCTTCTTTCGTAGCGATAAACACCTCGTCCCTGCCGGAGGTATGCTTCGCCGATATCAGGCTGTCGTCTTTGGCTAAAGAGACGGCTATTATACCGCTTTTCCTTATATTCGCAAACGCGGAAAGCTTGGTCTTTTTTACCTTGCCCATCCGCGTTGCCATCATCAGGAATTTTCCTTCCTCAAAATCTTTAACGGGGATGCTGGATGTTATTTTTTCGCCGCTCGATATGGAAAGCATGTTCACGATGGCCTTCCCCTTCGCCGTGCGGCTTACCTGGGGAATGTCGTAAACCTTCAGGACATAGGCCTTCCCTTTATCCGTAAAGAAAAGGAGGTTATCGTGCGTCGAGGCAACAAATAAATCCTCTATAAAATCTTCTTCTTTCATGTCTGCGCCTGTTACGCCCTTTCCGCCGCGGTGTTGTTTCCTATACGAACTTACGGGAAGCCGTTTTATATATCCCGAATGGCTTATGGTTATTACCACATCCTCTTCCTGGATTAAATCTTCCATCTCGAACTCCTCGACTTCGCCCATGAGCTCGGTGCGCCTTTCGTCTCCGAATTTCTTGTTTAATTCAGCGAGCTCTTCCTTGATTATGTGCAAAACTTTTTTCTCGCTGGCTAAAATAGAGCTAAGGAACTCTATTTTCTTAATCAGTTCTTTGTATTCTTTATCTATCTTTTCCCTCTCGAGACCCGTGAGCCTCTGAAGTTGCATCTCAAGAATTGCCTGAGCCTGCCTATCGCTTAAATCGAATCTCTTTATAAGTTCTTTTTTGGCTGCTTGTGGGTCTTTCGATTTCTTTATAATACTTATTATTCTGTCGAGGTTTTTGAGGGCTATTTTTAAGCCCTCTAATATATGCGCCCTTGCCTCGGCTTTTTCTTTGTCGAATTTTGTCCTTTTTATTATTATATCTTTCCTGTGGCCTATATAAAGCGAGAGCACCTCTTTTAAGTTGAGCACCTTCGGACGGTTCTCCACCAGCGCCAGCATTATGACGCCGTACGTGGTCTGCATCTGGGTACGCTTATAAAGCTGATTGAGGGTTACCTGCGCATTCTGCCCGCGCCTGAGTTCCACAACAATCCTCATGCCTTCCTTATCTGACTCATCCCTTAGATTCGTAATGCCCTCGATCTTCTTCTCCTGCACAAGGTTTGCGATAGAGGAAATTAAATTACTCTTGTTTACCTGATAGGGTATTTCCGTAATGATTATGTTTTCTTTTCCGCTTTTCTGGCTT
>JAUWBJ010000015.1 GCA_030605095.1 Candidatus Omnitrophota bacterium
TTCTCATGGCATACCTCCTTGGGTCTTCGGACCCTTTAATGGTTACTGTTTGCTTTAACAACAACCATTAATGGTATGCCATTTTATTTACATTTCAAAGAACTTTTATATTGAAAGTGTCCAGAGTATTTTACACTATCAATAGGAAAGTTTATATGTGGAAACTGATATATATAAGTATGCAAATAGTGTTAATGAAAATTTACGAAAACTTATTGCTTTTTGGATGCCATAATGATAAAATGGCGCTAAAAGATAATTTCAATGAAAAGGTCGCAAGATATAAAAATACTGCTAATCTCCCCCAATGTTCTCGGGTTTAGAGAAGGCATAAACCGGATCCAGGCAGGCTTCGGGATCATGTATATAGCCGCTGTTCTTGAACAACGTGGTTTCCAGGTAGCTATTCGAGATACCGCTGTCGAGGGATATGACCGGAAAGTGGACACCGCTCTGCACCCAAGCATTATTATAATCGGTGAATCGGAAGAATCTATACGTAATTATATTGCCGATTACAACCCCGATATTGTCGGTATTTCGGTACTTTTTTATAACCAAGCGCCTCAGATACATACAATTGCCCGGCTGGTAAAATCCAGTAATCCGGAAATACCTGTTGTAATCGGCGGGAATCAGGTATCTGAAAAATATGCACAACTAATGGAAGACGGTAATATAGATTTCGCCATGATCAACGAATGTGATCTGAACTTTGCAGATTTTGTTGAAGCCTATTTTTCAAATAGAGATTACATGAAAACCTCCGGTCTGGTCTACAGAACAAACAAGGGACTGCATGTAAATGATCCTTATAAACGAGTGAAAGATCTGGATGCGCTCCCTTTCCCCGCCCGGCATCTGGTGAATATGGAGAAATATTTTGAAATAGGCCTTTTCCATAATCCCTATTCCCGCCATCCGCGCGTCGGCCATGTCATGACATCACGGGGATGCCCGGAAAAATGTACTTTCTGCACGACACCGTTACGCTGGGGAAACATCATTCGATGGCGTTCACCCGAAAATGTCGTAAAAGAGATTAAAGAACTCAAAGAAACTTATGGAATAGGAGAAATACAATTTGAGGATGACTCCCTTACATTAAATGTTAAGAACCTGGAATGCCTATGTGACCTCATGGAACCGCTTGGTATCGTCTGGAATACCGTTAACGGGATAAGACCCGACTATCATAGCAGTAAAGCCGGATTTCAGGAGAAAATGTTTAAAAAGATGGCTGATAGCGGATGCTATCAGGCATGTCTTGGCGTAGAAACAGGCAACCAAGACTTATTGGACAATCTGCTCAGGAAAAGACTAAACCTCAACACAGTAAAACCCTGCGTAGATGCTGCGAAAAAAGCCGGTATTTCCGTTCATATTTTCCTGATGGTTGGCTTTCCCGGTGAGACAATCGAGGATATGGAACGATCCATGGATTTTGCAGCAACTTTGGGGGCAGACAGTTTTTCTATCTCTATATACACCCCCTTTCCGGGAACCCCCCTTTATGAATATGCGAAAGAAAACGACTACCTGGTCCCCGGTTTTTCAGAGAACAATATCTTATTTAGGAAATCCAATATTAAAATACCCGGTATCACCCCAGAAGAATTCGAAAAGCAGGTCATAGTGTGGACGAACCTGTTAAACAATAAGCTAAAACAAAGTGATCCTGAAAAATTCAAGGGTAAATATGACCGCTTCCTGGACAAGGACGGCTCTTTCACGTTCAGAAAACATTCATAAACGCATATGAAACCGCTAGATATTTTAATAATAATACCCCCTGTACAGTATGGCAAAGACAGCAAACCACCGTACGGAGCAATGTGTGTAGCAAGCGCTCTTAGAAAGAACGGTTACCGTGTTGAGTTATTACAGGGCAAAAACAGCGAAAATGCTCATGAATTAATAGAAAATGAAATTCGAAAACGAAATCCAAAATACCTGGGTTTTAGTAGTTTAGTAGCAACTTCATACAGGTATATAAAACGATTAAGCAAGAAGCTCAAAATGACTTTTCCCGATAAGCTTCAAATATTAGGAGGAACCCTTTCTTACGTTCCCGAAGCTATACTAAACAACGCGGGAATAGACATAATTGTGCATGGTGACGGCGAGATAACCGCTACTCAACTATTGCGGCAACTTGATCGTAAAGAAGATATTTCAAGTGTACGCGGTATTTTCTATAAAAATGATTCCGGAATAATATATACGGGTAAAGGGGAGCTTGTTCGTAATCTTGATTCTTTGCCTTATCCGGCTTTTGACATGATTAATATTGAGAATTTTATTATAGATGTACATGAATTTGTCCGTAATTTTCCATCGTACAAAAAATATCTGCCTTTGCTTAGGAATAAAAGTAATGGGAGGATGCTTGATATAATTGTTGATAGGGGCTGCATAGGATCTTGCACTTTTTGTACCGCTTCGGATAGAGGATTCAGAATGCCCTCGATTGGATATCTATTTGACTATATTGAATTCTGTATTAAACATTTTAACCTCGGGTATATCTCTTTCATTGACGAGTGTTTTGCCCCCTCCAAAGCCAGGAACTGGGAATTTATAAATGAATTTAAAAAAAGAAAGCTTACTATAGGATTCAGGATTGTAGGATTGAGGGTGGATACCGTGGATAGAGACATATTGAAAGCATTTAAGGATATAGGATGTTTCATGATAAATTATGGCTTTGAATCCGGAAGTCAGAAAATGCTTAATATCATTGATAAAAGAATTAGTGTCTCTGACAACAAAAATGCGCTTATTTGGACACACGATGTTGGAATATATGCGCCTATACAATTAATCATAGGCATGCCGGGAGAAACATCAGACACAATCGAAGATACAATAAATACTTTAAAGTCTATGAATCTGGATTGTTACCATTATAAAAGCACATATGCGTTGCCCCTGCCGGGTTCCTGTATTTATGAATATGCTAAAATCACCGGCATCATAAAAGATGATGTTGGATATCTGGAAATGTTAGCTGAAATAGATGGTACCCAATCATTTCATGTAAATCTTACTGACGAAAGCGATGAAATAGTCGGAACATGGAAAAATAGGATCGCGCATGAGATGAAAAATTATTATCTATCTAAAAAATACAAAACACAAAATCCAATTATGATCACGTTATATAATATTCTGGAAAGCTTCGCATATCATATTCGCATGAAAGATTTACATAACGTATTGCGCAGAAAGATATTAATTATACTGTCTTCTATTTTTAAATCTAATAACGAAAAGAAAGGTTCGTTAAGGCGGCTTTCTTTGCGAAAAACAAGAAACATTAAGATTGAAGATTACATAAATCCGGGTGATTGCAAGTCTTTTAACAGAACCCTTTCTTTAAGAAATTTAATAAAAAAGATGTCTCACACAAAATGACTTATGATATCTCCTCAGATATTACTTATTAACCCTGCAGTAAATCCGGCATCGCAGAATAAAGTCGTTACCGCCATGGTAACCAACATCCTGCCTACGAGCTTGGGAAGCATTGTTGCTTTTTTAAATGGCAGCGGGATAGACCCCGTAAAGATCATCGATGAACAGATGGACTTTATTAATAATGATGAGCTGTCGCAGGTCATATCATCTTTGAGTAAACCCAGGGTAATAGGTATAAGCGTCTTAACCATAAGTTCCAAGAGAGCATACGAGCTTGCCGGCAAGATAAAAGCAATAGATCCTGATAGCACTATTGTCCTTGGCGGTATCCACCCCACCGTTTTGCCGGAAGAGGCATTGAGCCAGGTTGGTGTTGATGCGATAGTGCGCGGTGAAGGCGAAGAAACATTCTCAGAGCTAATAAAGAAAATTCTAAATAAAGAGGATTACCGGGATATTCTGGGGATATCGTTCTTTTGGGATGGGGATATTGTTCACAATCCTGAAAGACCACTTATTATAGACCTTGATAATATTCCCCCTTTTCCCTATCATATGTTTGAAAAAGACGTTTCACGATACACTTCGTTTGCAGCCCTATGCACCTCAAGGGGCTGCCCTTATAACTGCACGTTTTGTTCTTCCAGGAATATTTCCGGTAAAAGATACAGATACTTCGGCGTGGATCGAATTATTTCTGAGATAAAATTACTGGTTGAAAATTATAATCAGAACATAATATGGTTTGTCGACGACAATCCCGCGGCTATTCCTAAGAGATTCATTCAATTGTTGGACGGTATAATTGAGAGCGGGCTTCACAAAAAGGCTGAATTTCACTGTTCGATGCGTGGTGATAATCTGAATGATGAAATACTTAAGAAATGCAAGACCGCCAATTTCAGAATAATATATTTCGGGCTGGAGACGATGAGCGAACCGTTAATGAAAATAATTAATAAGGCTGAGACCGTAAAAGAGGTAACCGATGCGATAACAAGGACCCACAGAGCGGGGCTTGCCGTCGGGGCCACTTTGATATTTGGCTTACCGACGGAAATGAGGAAAGACAGATGGGATGCCATAAAAGCGGTGCGAACCCTTCCCCTTTCAACCGTGCGCTTTAATACGCTTGCGCCGTATCCCGGCACACCCGTATATGAAGAACTAAAGAAACAGGGTAAACTTCGCATCAAAAAGAACTGGGAGAACTTTGGCGTTCAATATATGTGGGAAGGAGACGATATACCCTATGTGCCGGACGGAAATAACCGATACGAACTTATTTTTGACACCATGTATGCTAATTTTTCCTTTTACATAAGTTTTAGCGGTATAAAGAGGATGATAAAATCTTCGCTTGCGGCAGGCAATGTTATTCAGCTTAAAAAAAGATGGTATCTGTCACCAAAGACAATATCAAGGCTATTCGGGCTTTTCCTGTATTTAAGCAAACGTTTTTTATGGATTTCGTTTAAAATGATATCGCGAAGATAGCCATGGACTTGTTATCTTTGAAGAAGATAGGCATGGCGAAAAATTGCCGGGATATGATATCGATAGCTAACAACCTTCCAGAATTCGCTACGTTCTCTTTTGGAAATCTCTAGAATTTCCTGAACTATTTGTCTCTTATTCTCAGGGATAACATATTTGATTCGTTCTGGCTTATCAAATTTGTAGTAACTTAGAGGCTTAGCAAACCTATCTTTTTCCCACTGCAATACGTTATGATTAAGAACATTCAACACTGCTTCTCCTCGCATATTCTCTGGACTTATTATCCGAAAAACCTTTCCCATGATATGATTCTTTATATCGTTTAGTTCTGCTCGCGCCTTCTCTTCGCTAATGGTGCTGACAACAGCTTGCAATGCTTGCTCAAAATAAAAATCGCACCATTCATCAAAAGACTCGGTTAGTATAATAGTCCTATACTTCCCTAAAAGGTTATCTCCCATTTCTCCGGTTACCAATTTACGGTAGTTTTCCGGTTTTTGAAAGTAGGCCTTCAACTCCTCCTTAGAATCCCATATTTCCTCTCTAGCTTCACGTAAAAAAGAACGGAACTCGTTACCAACTCTACCTGAAAATTCCTTAAGATTTGTATAGAAGACAATACAAAAGTCAAATAAGTCCACCTTGTGTTGACGAAGATAACATATAAAATGCTGGAAAACGGTATGAAAGAAAACGGCTCTCACCGCAGCATGTAGTCCACGGAAGTATATATAATCATCAAAATTATATGTCGTGGAACCTACTGCTACCGTCTCAATTTCGATACTAATTTTACCTCGATACTTTCCAAAATTTCGCGGTATTATCCTATACCGAGTGTCCCACTTATTTTTTTGCATAGACTCAGGAGTGGCGATTTCACTTCCTTCTATTAACATCAAACTGAAGGCAGTTACGCTATCCAACTCCATTGAGATAATATCTTTAAGTGTCTGGAGGTGTGTCGATCGAGTCTCCCCGGGAAGGCCGGTTATAATTTCGGTTGCTACCGGGATACCCACATCCTTAAACTTAGAGATATTGGCCTTTTGTTTATTAATGTCCACGGGAGGGCGTTTGACATTTTTAAGAATTTTACTGTCTGTAGACTGAAATGATACCTGCCCAAGAATGTCCTTAAAATCCTTGACTGTATTAAAAACCTGCTCCTGTTTAATCTGCCCATATATCAAGGAATACGTAGTTGGATAGTCATGCTTCTGTTGCAAATCTATCATTTTCTTGGCAATGAGAAGATCTCTTTTATACATACCAAAATTGGAATTAGCTAACATCAAGATTTTATGTGGTATATCTTTTCGCCGTAGCGCGATATATTCCAACTCAGCAGCAACTCTTTCAATACTGAACTCCCCTATTCGGCTGTTATATTTGTTGCCAGCCCAACAGTAAGTGCATTGGAACGGACATCCTCTTGTAGCTTGCACAAGAGGTACAAAAAGGTGATTTGCAAGAAATTGGTCCATAAGCCCTGTTAAATAAGGGGATGGTATATCGTCAAGGTTTTTTAGTCGTGGGATATACTTACCAACTCGAAGTTGCTTATTATTTCGGTCAAGAAAAACACAGCCATCAATAGGCCTGCCGGCCAATATTGCATCTTTATTGCCATCACAAGCAGTATAATTCTTCAATAATTCAACAAAACCAAGCTCCCCATCGTTTGTTACAAAAATATCAACCAAGGGATGCATGCGGGTGAAAAAATCACGTTGCTGGGACTCAACAAAAGAAAAGGTCGTCCCTCCAAAAACAACCAATCCGTTGGGATTACGCTCAAGGAACTGATCGACTACCAGTTGATCAAGGTTTCGATTCCATGGAAAATAACCCAGGGCCAGGATATCAGGAGGATTGTCATTAATGGCATCGAGGATTTTATTCGGCATCTTGAACATCTGTATGCTAAGCTGCCCAGGTAATTTTGCTTCAACGTAGGACACAACGTATCCGATCCCTATCGGAATATGCTCGATAGCGATCATATTTGTATCATACGTAAGGTCGCCTATATAAATAAGTGGCTTACTCCTCGGAACAGCCATATTTTTATTCACCTATCACTTCATTCATAATTCAATGATATCAAAAGGCATATTTTAATCTCGGTATGAACCTTAAAATTGTATTTTTTAATTTTTTATTTCCGACAATCTGAACCCAATGACGATTATCGGGGGGTAGGGAGGCTATGTAGCCGTTTATATTTGTGACATCAATCCTGAAAAGCCTATCTTCTTCTGAATCATATACATTTATGTAACCGCTTACCTTCCGCTTAATATTATATTTCATATCTATAGCTTTTATTAATCGGTTCCGCCTTTATGTTGTTTTTTAATAGACATTTAAACAACTTGTTAGTAACCCACGGTGCTGACAGAAATTCTATATGGCTCATCGGCCCGTATTTACTGTATTGATTACCGGATACGTAAATCACTTCGGAATCCTGATAACCCTTGAGCTTTTTGTTGGATTTTATGTTTTGCATTACGCTTATCTGATGGAGGTTCCAGTCCTTCCAGTGCTCGGAAATACCCAAAACAGAAAAAAGAATAATTGCGAAAAGTATCGTTCTCACTCTTTTCGATGCAGGTATCGCGGTTAAAAGATAGGCAACCAAGAGCGAACCAAAGATGGTGGCCCTGTTTCCAAGGTTAAATGCCATCTGCGGATAGCGGCCCGTAATCGTAAACAAAATAAAAGAAAACGCGGTTATCGCCAAAAGGCCTATAAGTACGTTACGGTTATAGCCTCTTTTAGGGGGGCTATACAGTTTGTAGAAAAGAATCGTACCCGTAATGCCGGCGATGACAGAAGCAATGGAAAGCTGAAAGAATGAATAATATATTTTTAGCCAGATCGAAGGGCCCAACGCTGCATCAATAAAAGTTAGAACCTGAAAGATAAATTGCTTACCGAACGTATAAAAATCGAACGTTTCCGGAACCATATCTATCCCCCGCGACATTACCTTTGTTACAAAAATATAAAAAACGATATAAATAACGTTAGGGATAAGGAGAACCAGTCCCTCTTTAAGTCTTTTATCGAGAACAAATACAAGGAATAAAGGAAAGGCAATTGCTACCGCGCCGTAGGATACAAAAGAGGCTATCAAGGCTGCCAAAAAGGCCGGCAGAATCCTCTTGTTATACGCCAGATAATATGCAAAGAGATAAAGAGTTATAGAAAGGGTGAGATGTTGCCCCAAGAACCAATAAACGGTGGAATCGTGGGATGGGAAAAAAATAAACAAAAATGACGCTAAAAAAGCATTTGGCCCATTAAAATAAATGCCGAAAAATTTCGTTGCGAAATAAAAACAGAGGAGAATGTAAGATATCTTTATGAAATTATTGACGGTTAAATTATCGAGGCGAAAAAAATGATACCAAATGACGTGCGTATAATTTTCGAGAGGCGTGGTAAGCCAGCTGTGCCTGGGGATAAGAGAGCTTTCAAGGCTTTTCTCTTTTAATGAGAGGGTATAACTGATATCGTCTGATACTATGCCGGTATTTAAAAGAAGGTAAACGATTAACACGAAGAACAAAAAAAACAATAATCTCTTGCTTTTTACAGAGTTATCCATAAATTTATATTCTTTGTTCTACACAAAAAAGGGGTTTCTTGCATGTTTTTTCCAAAGCGCGCCTTAAGGTTCTGAAAAATGAGGCAATGGGGAAGTCCGAAAATTCAATTATCCAGTCTTTGGCGAGACCCAGAAGGCTTAAGAAGTTCCATTTGGATTTGCCGGACCTGCGCGGCCTTCTTTCATATTCAACCCAGCTCTGCCCTGATCCCGCGCATATTACAAGGCCATGGAGAGGGGTCTTCGGCGCTGAACAACGATTAACAATGTCAACTACGGACCTGTCCAGAAGAAAAAAAGTTACCCGGGATATATCCACTGTCGCATCCCTGGTCGCACCCGACCACTTAAGAAGTTTATAGAAGAGTTCTGCCGACTTCCTGATATGCCACTTCTTATAGCTTCTGGTCCTGCTTAAAGCCCATACGACCCTGGCACCGTTTTGCCATTTTTTTATCATAGCCGCCAGAACCTCCGGATTTTCTTGTCCGTCCGCGGGCAGAAAAAGCGCCGCCTCACCCCTCGCCTCCTTCAACCCGGCCCTTATAGCTATATGGCTTCCCATACGTTCCTTGAGCCTTATACACGAAACGCCCGCGCTCTTCATGTTCTTTATAGCCTCAAACGTATTATCGGACGAATGGTCGTCCACGACTATGATCTCGTAACTATCTAGAACGGACGTCCTCTTTATTACCGATAGAAGCTCATCTAGCATGGCCTTTATGTTGGCTTCTTCGTTGTAGCAGGGTATGATGACGGACAACATCACCGTTTCACCTTCCGTATCACACGGGCGGGATTCCCAGCCGCAACAACGCCTTTTCCGACAGCAGAAATAACATTCGACCCCAGGCCTATCAAGCTCTCTTCTCCGATTGAAATACGGTCGCGTATCTTCGTGCCCGAACCGATATAACATACCTGCCCGATACGTGTATTGCCGGAAATCGAGACATTTGAACCGACCATGCAATATTCGCCGAGGATGCTATCGTGCGAAATCACCGTATTCGGTAAAATGACGCAGTGATTTCCTACGCGAACCCCGCAACTTATAACAACATTTGGCATTACAACCGTGTTATAACCTATTTTTGCATCGGGTGAAACGCTTGCCGAAGGATGAATAATCGTCGCAAAAAGGGCTTGTTTTATGCCCAAGGCATCGATAACGCCTTTACGCCTTAAATAATTATCGGGGTTACCGGGTACGGCAAGAACTTGCGCCCCGGGATATCTTTTAAAAACTTCCCTATCGCCAAGAACCTTTATTCCGCAAGAGCTCCGCCCACGTAACGACGGATTATCGTCGACAAAACCCAAAATATCCCATTTTTTCTCTATGGTATTGATGGCCAGGATACACAGAAGCGCCTCTCTGGCGTTTCCGCCAAACGGAAACAATATAAGTTTTTTAGACATTTCTTATTTCCTTTATGACTTTGTTGATCTGGCTGTCTTTCAGGGTATAGTAGATAGGAAGGAGAATGACTTCATCCCGAGCCCTCTCGGAACTGCGAAGCGAGCCGCATGAAGCATACGAACTATAGGCCTTCTCCTGATGCGCGTTCATAATGCCTCTCCTCGTAGCTATCCCCGCATCAAGCAGGCGCTGCATAAGTCTATCGCGCTTCATGGGGGCATTTTTTAAAACCCTTACGGGATAACTCTGCCAGTTAGTTTTGCAGTATGCGGGCTCTTCAGACACTTTTAGCCAATCGACACCCTCGAGTCCTTTAGTATAGGCTATCGCGATTTCTCTTCGTTTTTTAACTATCTTTTCTATTTTTTTAAGCTGCTCGACGCCAAGGGCCCCCTGTATGTCTGTCATCCGGTAATTATACCCGATTACCGGATACCCCTCAAAGATTACCCTCTTCGAACAGTGCCTTTCCCTATCTGATATGCTCATGCCCTGGTGCCTGAGTAAATGAAATCTTCTGTTATAAAGACGGTTGTTTGTAGTAAGCATTCCCCCGTCCCCGGTTGTCAGTACCTTCCTCGGATGAAAGCTAAAACAGGCGATATCGCCATGGGGCTTACCGATTCTCTCCCAGTTCCTGCCACCGTTCATTGAAATTTGGCTTCCGATGGCGCACGCAGCGTCTTCAATAACGTGAAGTTTAAATTTTCGGGCAATCGCGAGGATCTTCTTTAAATCGCACGGCATCCCCATCTGATGCACCACGAGAATCGCGGAAACGTTACGCTGCCGACGCAGGCATTTTTCAAGGCATGTGGCCGACATATTAAAGGTCTCCGGGTCAATGTCCACAAAAATCGGTTTCGCGCCGGCGTGGCTTATGCTGTTGGCCGTTGCTATGAAAGAATGGCTGACAGTAACGACGGTATTCCCCGGCTTTACGCCTACCGTAAGAAGCGCCAGATGCAAAGCAGCGGTGCAGCTTGAAACCGCACAGGCATATTTTGCGCCCACATAGGACCTGAATCTCTCTTCAAACTCTTTGACTTTAGGCCCCTGGCTAACCCAGCCGGAAAGAATCGCCTTTTTTGCTGCTTTTACTTCTTCCTTTCCAAAAAACGGTTTGGCTATAGGAATCATTTCATTCCCAATTTATTCCTTTTTCCTGGCCCAGCAGAACGGAAAGCTCCTCTGGTCTTGAATTGAACCACCGAAAGGTCCTCGTGAGCCCCTCTTCAAATGATATCTTTGGCACCCAGCCTGTCAGCTTCCTGAATGCGGTTGAATCCGCATGTAAACGCGATATATCCCCCGGCCTATTCTTGTCGTGCTCAATCTGTGTCGATGATCCCGTAATTTTCAGGATTAATTTTGCCACTTCCTCGATAGCTATTTCAAAATCGCTACCGACGTTAAAGGTCTGTCCGAGGGCATCATCGCACCTTGCGGCTTCTACAAGAGATTTCGCGCTATCTTCCACATAAGTAAAATCCCGCGTCTGGGAACCGTCTCCGAAAAGAAGAACCGGTTTCCCGTTAAGAGCCCTGACGATAGACTTGGGTATCAACTCTCCTACATTATGCTCATGATGAGAGCGCGGCCCATATGTATTGAAGAGGCGGACGATAACCGTATTTACTCCATAAGTCGTATAAAATGCCCGCGTATAGGCCTCGCCGGCTAACTTGCTTGCCCCGTAAATCGTGCATGGACGCGTCGGATGCGCCTCAGACATAGGGACATGTTCAGCGCTTCCGTAAACCTCAGAAGAAGAGCAATAGATGAACTTCTTAACTCCGGCCTTATGGGCTTGTTTCAAAACCAGAAATGTACCTTCGGCATTGACGCGTTGATTTTCGAAAGGGTGCTTTATCGAATGTCGAACCCCCAAACACGCAAGATGGAAAACAACCTCTGTGTTTTCCATTGCACTGGTGAAAGTAGCGGGTTTTCTTATATCGCCGCGTATGAATTCAAATTTAGTGCTATTTTTGTGCCGGTCTAAATTCTCGAGCTTCCCGTTTACCAGGCTATCCAGGACCCGTACGCGACAGCCCTCCCGCATCAGCAAATCAACGAGGTGCGAACCTATGAAACCGGCGCCCCCAGTAACTAATATGTTCTTACCGTCTATATTCATTTTTTGATTCTTTTGATCGGCTCCTTGCCCAGTTTTACGTCTTTCGAAATGCACTGATATTCATTCATAGCTTAACGAGTTTCCCCTTCGCCTTTAACGATTTGTCCGATGCCTCGAGCATCTTCACGATCCTTAAACCCGCATGCCCGTCATTGATGGGGGTTTTGTCGTTAAGTATACAGTCTATGAAGTACTCTGTTTCGCTCTTCAGCGCTTCGGTGTGTTCGAGGCGCGGCGCCCACATATCACCGGAACGGTATTCCACGAGCAGTTTATACACGCCTTCCGTGCTGTCCATTTTAACCCCTTTATCGTATATCTTTATTTTTTCGTCCGTCTCCAGGTCGTTCCATACCAGCATCTTCTTCTCGCCGCCTATCAGGGTTGTCCGTATTTTGACCGGCGACAGCCAGTTTACGTTGAAGTGCGCGATTTTGTTACTGTCAAAGAAAGCGGTGATGTGTGCGATGTTTTCCAGGCTTTTCTGAAAATGCGCGCCGCCCGTGGCCACTATGGCGGTCGGTCTTTCTTTTATCAAATAATCCATTCCGGAAAAATCGTGCGGCGCGAGGTCCCATATTACATTCACATCGTGCTGAAAAAGCCCGAGGTTCACCCGTGTAGAATCGTAATAATATAACTCTCCGAGTGTATTATTATCTACGACCTCTTTGATTTTCCTCACGGCCGGCGTGAAGAGGAAGGTGTGATCCACCATTATCTTTAATTTCTTCTTTTCGGCCAGCCCTATCAGCTCTTCGGCCTCCCCTATGCTTGCGGTAAACGGTTTTTCCACAAAAATATGCTTACCGTTTTCAAGGGCTCTTTTGGCCAGCTCAAAATGCGTCGAAACTGGCGTAACTATGACCACTGCGTCTATGCTGTCGGAATCCGTAATGTCGCGGTAATTCGTAAAAAAGTCAATAGCGGGATACTGTTTCCTCGCACGGTCCAGCGCCTTTTTGTCGTTATCACAGACAGAAACAACCGTTACGCCATCAAGAGCGCTGAAATTCCTGACAAGGTTCGGCCCCCAATACCCATAGCCTATTACTCCTATTCTTACCATGATTATCTCCTTATATTATACTGGAGATTATACCCTTTTTCGGCAACAAAATGAAAGCTAAATCTTAAAGGTGTCCTTCTCGAGACCGAATATACGTCGTATTTCGTACATTATTCGGAACAGGGGTATCTGCTTTTGTTCTTTCGATATAAAATCGGTATTTATCGGTTTCAGACCTTTAAAAAAGTCCTCGTAGGCGACATCTTTTAACTTTATATTTTTGTTTTTTACGATTGAGATATCGGAAATTATATCCTCTATGCTCGCTATTTCGCCTTTTTATTCAGAAAAAAAAGATTGCGATAGACATCAAATACCCGCCATTTATTATCTAGCAAAACGTAAGAAAGTGTTATAGCTTTTCTACCATCTTGCAAGCGTACGGGCATTCTCATGGCCGGAACGCCGGAATAAACACAAAGGGTCGTAAATACATCGGCCATTTGATCGCTCGCCCCGTACCGCCTTATGATTATATTGAGAACGTGGTCGTCAAATATGTCGAATCCCTCCGGTGGCTTTCGGATATTTTTTACAACCCAATCAAAAATTGCCATGGTTTTCTCTTTATCGGTACGACAACCAGAGGTAATCTCGGCTGCAAGACGCCTGTGTTGATAATTCCTGTTCATGAATTCTATGGTTTTTATGTAAAAAGGTATTTTATAAATTCTTACTACACCGTTTATTCCCTGCCTGGTCGTGACGGGTATATTTAATACGACGCCCATTAAGGCAAAAAACAAAATAGATGTTACTACTTTTTTAAGCATTCCCGCTCCTGTCAAAATGAACATAACGCCACACGCGAAACACATCAGCTAATGCGCTCAGTAGCACGTTTAATTTGATCGCGTGCGAACGGCCTGACGCGCGCGGAGAAACACGGACCGGATATTCAACGATGCGGTATCCGGCCCTGGCAGCGCGTATGAGGCGTTCCGCCTCCGAAAACGGCGTTTTAGAAACCAGCGGGAAGCGCTCGATGATTTCACGCTTCATAAGTTTCACGGCGCCGGCGTCAAAGGTGCGAACATTAAATAAAAGACGCGGCAGTAAGTTAAAAACCCACGAGACCAGCCTGCGGAATAATCGATAGGGTTTTTGCTTGCGGCTCGCGATTACAACATCGGCATTCCTGAGAAGGGGTAGCATCTCCAGAAGTACGGATGTGTCCCACTGCCTGTCGGTCGAATTCACAAAGACAAATTCTTTTCTGGCTTCTTTGTAAAGATGTTCAAACGTAGCCCGTATTCCCAGATTATGCGGATGGTTGATCACGCGCAGGTCTCGGAACCGGCCGGCCATGTTCTCGATTATATTCCGCGAGCCGTCCGTCGAACCGTCGTCGCAGACTAAAATCTCGTAGTCAATACCGGAATTTGCAAGAAGCTCGTGCGCTTCGTGCAATACCTCGCCCACGGTTTGCTTCTCATTATACACGGGAAAACCTACGGAGACGCTTGGCATTTTTACATCAGTCATTTTTTTAACTTTTTAAAAATATCTATCAACCTGTCTATATTACCCGTGAGGGAACATTTGTCCACAATGGTTTCCCTCCCCTTTCGTCCGATCGCATTCCTTAAATCTTTATCCTCTATAAGCCGGGATAAAACTTCTGTCCACTCTTGATCTCTTGTGGTAAAAAAGCCGTTCTCGCCGTTTCTTATTATTTCCACATTCGTGGGGGTGTAAGAGACGACGGCCGGCACGCCAACCGACATGTATTGAAGCATTTTACACCCGAGTTTTCCTCTCGTCCATTCATCGTCCGGCATAGGCATAATACCGATATCAAAACTTTGCAGTTGGTCAACCTCGGTCATATAATCCCATTTAACTCTTTCGATTTTTATGCCGGGGTTTTTGTATCTCCCCACGCCTATGAATTTAAACTTCACAAAGCTATATTTTCCTGCGATGCGTTTAAATACATTGTCCAGCATGTAAAGGTAAGAGGTTGTACCGGGCGTGCCTATCCAACCCAACGTTACATACTGTTTTTCCCCTTTCGCCGGCGCAGAAAACCGCTCGGTGTCGATAGGGCCCGGGATTTTATATGTGCTTTCGCAGTATTGGGAAACAAAATTTTTTATATAGTCATTCTCTGTAATGACGCTTTTAGATACCTTGAGTATATTGATTACTTCGTTTTTTTTGATATACTTCTTCAGGCGTGTCACAATATCGTTGCCTTGCTTGTCGGGCAAATATATGGCGTCATCTATGTCGAAAATAATATTGTTATTTGCCATTCTCAACAATGTTTCAAGCCTGAAAGGAAAAGTGGTCCGCTGTAAAAAAACTATATCAAACTTTCCGGAAATAAATATTATCCAGCTGAGGCGAACCAATTTTTCGATGAATACATATAGATAATATAGGAGTTTAGAGAAACGGTTAAAATCGGGCGATTTTACCATAAGCGTCGTCGAAAAGCTCGAAATTGCCGAAAAAACAGTATAATCGATTCCCCGTCCTCTTAGATACGGTAGGTACTGCATTACCCTGTAACGCGTGGCCGGCGCCTTTTCCGTGCCGTATGGAACAAAAAGTACTTTCATGTCTTCATTCAGGCTTCTATGAATTTTTTCACTAAATTTTTTACTTTTTCTGTTTCCTTAACAGTCATATCAGAATAAAGTGGAAGCGAAACAATTTCTTTCCAAACCTTTTCGGTTACCGGTAGCCTTTTTGCTTTAAATCTCCTGAAAAACGGCTGAATGTGGTTGGGGATGTAATTTACGCCTACTGAGACGCCGTTATCCTGCATATACTTTATGAATTTATCCCTATTCGCCTTAATCCTTATCGTATAGTTAAAGGGCGCCGTCTCACGGTAATTTCTTTTCAAAAGCTCTATGCCATTTATGCTTTTAAAAAAATTATCGTAGTCCCTTACGATGCGCTTTTTTTTCTGAATAAATTTTTCGGCCTTCTTAAATTGCGCAAGGCCTATCGCCGCGTTTACGTTGCTCATATGGTATCTGTAGCCTTCTGTAACCACCTCATAAAACCAGCTCTTTTTGTTTTTATACCGCGCCCAGGTATCTTTGCTAATGCCTAAAAGTCTTTTTCGTCTCAGAATCTCCGCGAGTCTCGCGCTACTGGTCGTAACACATCCGCCTTCTCCGCATGTCAAATTCTTTATGGGGTCAAAGCTAAAGCAGGCCACATCACCAAAACTGTCGATTTTTCTGCCGTTATAAAACGAACCGAAGGCATGTGCAGCGTCTTCCACAATGCGTATTTTGTATCTTTTCCCTATTTTTAAAGCTTTGTCCATGTCGCAGGCCATGCCGCCGTAGTGAACAACGATTATCGCCCTGGTTTTTTTTGTAATACGCTTGCGGGCGTCTTCCAGATCTATGTTCAGGGTATCGGGTTCTATTTCGCAAAATACAGGCCTTGCGCCAAGCGCTACAATCGGCTGAATCGAGCCCGCGAACGTAAGCGATGGCACCACGACCTCATCGCCGGCCTTAATGCCTATAGACGCGAGGGCCAGATGGATAGCGGTTGTTCCGGTATTAACAGCAATTGCATATTTTACGCCGAGGTACTCCTGGATTTTTTTCTCAAATTCATAGACAAAGGAGCCCATCCCGAGCCAGCAGGTCCTGAATACCTTTCTGACACTCTCCAGCTCTTCCTTCCCCAGGGAGGGTTTCGCTATCTGTATAAGACTTTTTGCCTTCACGTTTACTCCTTATATTTTAGTTGTTTTTCCCAACTCAGCGTAAATTTTATTGAATCTCTCTACCGCCATCACGAGCGAAAGCTCCTTTTCGGCGGCTTCCCTGCACCTGGATTTCAGGGCATCCTTTTCGGTCTTCAGCATATTACCGACAGATTCAATGGCTCTGGAATAGCCCTCTTCATCAAACTTCTTAATGATAGCCCCCGATCTGTAGCGCGTAACAACCTCTTCCGTATCGCCTATACCTGAATTCATAATTACGGGGAGCGCCGTACTCAGATATTCCGCAAATTTCGTGGGTGATGAAGACAATTTTGAAAAAACCGGCTTTATAAAGAATATACCTATATCGCAGATAGATAGATAATCCGGCACGGATTCCGGCTTTGTTAAACCGACCGTAACAGACCCTTCATCCAGGCCCTTTGCCTTTATAAAATCTCTTACATATGCCTTGTCGGTCTGGGTTAAAATTAAAAAATGGGCATTTTTGATGAATTTTCTGGCGGTCTTAAAAAAGTCCAGCATCTCGCCGAACATATACCAGGTGCCCAGGGAGCCTACGTAAACTATAACGAACTTGTCTCGAATGCCCAATTTTTCAGCCAATGTGGTATCTTTACTATTCCGCGGTCTAAATCTATCCGTGTCAACGGCGCAGGGAATGACGGAAAACTTAATTTTTTTATCGCTATATTTCTTTTTCAAAACCTCCAAGAATTTTTCTGTAAGCACTACTACGTGATCCGAGGATTTTGTCAAAACAGCTTCTAAAAAATTTACCGCTTTATGCTTAAGCCCTCTCCTTTTCCACAAACCGGCATCAACATATTCTTCGGAATCTATACCTCGCGTATCAAATATAAACTTTTTCGAAAAGAGTCTTGCCACCGGATAACCCATTAAGGCCGCAACTATCGCCCGGGCGTGTATTATTTTTATTCTGTTTTTTAGGGTTATATAACCTCCGTAAAAGCATCCCATAGCGATATCAAAAAGAGTTGCCGGAATCGTGGGGTTTTTGTGATAATTGAGCGAAAACCAGTTAATGTTTGCTTCTTTCTTTAAGCCCTCTTCCATGCAACGTTTTTCTTCTTTCGTCATCCTTTTCTTCTCAAAAGTCAAAAGATAAAATTGAATGCCTTTTTTTGACAATTCTTTTAAATACGGGATAACCTGCGATTGCACTATCGGCTCGGTAATTGCATTGTACGATATGTAAAGAGACTTTACTATTTCGCTTTTCATCTGGTTACTGGTTGCTGCCTGCCTGCCGGCCAGGCAAGGTTTCTGGTTTCTCTATAGAATCCAATACCCTATCAATAGCCAGGCCTATAAACATAAACCCGATGTAATAAATAATAGCCTTTTGCCTGAGCAATGTCCCCATGCTTGCCTGTGTTAAGGCCAGGGCCGATATCCAGAAAAAGAATGCGGCTAACATTATGAATGTTTTTCTCGCTTCTTTTCTTATCGCAATCCATATACCGTTTATTAGAAAAGGCATTAAGGCCCACCACGCGATCGATTCGATATTCGCCGCTATATAGCGCAACTCGAAAGGCCGCAGTAAGAAGGGCAAAAATAAGGCAGCCCCAAAACCAAAGGGAAAATATAATATAGTGCTCAAGTATGTATCTGTCGGGACGTTCCAGAAATAGGCTGTATTGGTAAAATAACAGCTATGCCTTGAGTCAAAAAATCTCCTGGGGAGAGAGGATAAAGTCACATATAAATTTGACAAAAGCGGTTTTTTTAACACCTGTCTTAAAATAAAAAGTAGTGAAAAACCGAGTGCCGCCACACCTTTATATTTCCATTTCCACAGGGCAAAAAATTGAAGGATAATAAGCGGAATAAGCACCATAAAATGGCCTTTCACGGAAAACAATATGTAGTAGAAAACCCCTAAGAGAAACGCATCACGCAGAAGCGGTTTTTCCTGTAAGCGCAGAATCAGGCTGAATACGCAGAAAAGCGCAAGGAGTATCACCGGCTCTTTAAAATTGAACAGTGCCCAGAAAAATGTTGAGGGCCAGAATAAGAATAAAGAAAATATCACTAAAGTAACTTTATGTCTTATATGCAATTTCTTACATATGAAATATACCGGAATAATTATTACCGCGTAAAAAAAACAGTTTATGACAAGAAGTATCTGACCGGCGCATGGCCCAAATAAATAAAATATTACAGCGTTATACAATTGATATATTTGCACAGGGGCAAATTCCCCTATAAGATTAAAATGTATTAAATCTTTGAGTCGCGGAAATATGCCGCCGCGCCACAGATTACTCACCACCACGCCGAAATCCCCGTATATATAATCATCGCCTTCGTAAGAAAATCCGTAATATTTAGTATCTACTGTTTGATTATATAAAAAAAGGCTTAACCCGATATGTAAAAAAAATGCCGCGAGGAATATAGCAATCATCGTCGTGCGCATATTTTTGTCTACTTTACGTAAAATAAAAAATACGGTAGCAATAGAGATGGCTAAGATGGTTATGAATTGCGGCATCCTGCCTATGCCGAGTATCGAAACTATAAGCGCGGCTAAGACAATTACTGCGTATTTTAGAAGTTTATGCATCACTTACTCCGCACAAGTACGCTCATGCTTATTGCAAAACTTAATAGTGAAATAGTTACCCAAAAAGTATTGCGCGAATTGAAAGACAGAATCAGTTGACACAAGCCTTCATCAAGCAATGAAACTTCCATAAGGTTATACTTACCTGGTTTTATTCCGATAGGTTTTCCGTTCAAAGTCGCCTTCCACATTGGATGATAGGCAGTTTTGATAAATGCCTTATTGTTGGGTGCGGTATTCCAGATGTTAATGACTAAAAGCTGATTTTCAAATTTTTCTATCTCATAACGGGCTTCGCCATTTTCAAATTCGATCCATTTGCCGGTGAACTGTTTCAATTTAAATATATTAAAAACGTTGATGTTTTTTTCTTTCGAAAATAATTTTGATTTGCTCAACATATCTTCCAGATTAGGTTCTACGGTTACGATATATCCTGCATTAAAACGGTTCATCATATCTTTTACATAAAAAGCATTGACCGAACCTATGGGTCGGCCGAATATGTTCCCCTTGTCATTACGCATATATTTCTCCTGGGGAAAAGGCGAAGCGGGACGGGAAACGCCTATTTGCGGGATATCAGTAAATACGCCCGAAAGGGCAAATACATCGCTTCTTCTAAGTATAGGATCATCCGTATTTCCCACAGTGTTTTGATATACTATTCGCTGTTCAGCCGGAGGAATATTTTTGTTAACCCAATCCCAAACCTTATAAACATTCGACATCTGCGGAGACTGGTCGAGCGTTCGAGATGCGTCACTGGCAAGGCAAGAATAATGAAAGAATATGGAAAGCAGTATGGGAATTCCGCATGCAGCCATTACCGCTTTTTTCCCTCTCAAAATTTCAAAAAATTTGCCAAGACCATATGCAGCAAATATGTATAGTCCGATCTGTATATAGATAAGGAGCCTGCTTATTTGCAGGGTTGTGACAAAAGGAATTTTCTGCCACCAACCAATTCTGGCAAGAATGTCGCTAAAAAGCAATAAAGATATAATAACAAACCAAAAAGTAGACCATAAAATACGTTTGGTATCCGAATTTAGCCCCTTCATTTTTTTAAAAAATATGTAAATTCCGAAAAAACTGAATATAATTCTTGCTATGATAGGTATATTTATCATAAAGGTCGATACGGAATTTACGCTCTCCAGAGGGCCGAAAAAAGATTTCAGCCCCCAGATAATGCCTTCGGTGAGCGGTTCAGCGCCCAGTTTCTCAAAATAATCCCTTGGGACGATAAAGCCATATAAATAATATGATGAAATCATAAGTGCCGAAAGCGGTATGCAGGCATAAATCAAAGATTGCTTAAAGAATATTCTATTTCGAAAGGCTTCGCTTATATATGGAACCCCATATATAAGAAGGAGAATAAAACCGAACATCGCTACGTAAAGATGAGTCGGTATAAGCAAACCCAACAGTAGCCCTAACGTCAATGCCTTCCTTATTGTCATTTTGCTGATATTTTTGTCCAGGAAGTGGAAAAAGATGAAAAAAAGCCCGATGGCCAAATAATTATTCCATATGCCTTCAAGGATCCTGCCGTAATAGATATCCTTCTGCAGCATAAGGCATATCGTAGTAAGTAACGCTGCCGCCTTTCCGAAACGGTATGAAGTAAGCTTGTAAAAACCCGCGCCCAAAAATATATAACTGAACAGGGCAATTGCCTTATAGGAAAGATTGAGAGGTAAAAATAGCGCTTTATTCAGAAATGCGATGAGCAAAAAGCCCATCTGGGGATAATCCAGAAGCATCGGGCAACCCGCAAGATACTGCATACCCCAACCGCTTATCCAGTGATACTGCGGAATTAAAACTTGCGTCAAATAATATGATTCGTAATAATGCAGGGAATTATCGTGTCCGGACATAAACCCCGGGGCAAATATGCCATGAAACATAAAAAGGGCAATACCTGCTATAAGAAGATATGGAATACTATCTCTCATTGTGTAAAAATTTATCCCTCAATCTCAATGTTGCTAAAGAAAAAAACGCTTCCAGCATAATATTTAGGTTCATTTTAGAAGTCCCTTCTATCCTTTCGTCGAAGAATATGGGAATTTCGTATATTGTAAAGTTATTCTTCTGTGTTTCATATAACATCTGCACCAGAAATCCGTAACCATTCAAAAATTTCTTATTAAAATCTATCGATTTCAGCACCTCTGTTCTATAGCATCTGAATCCACCCGTGCAATCGTTCAACCTTAAGCCGATAATAATCCTTGCATAAAAATTTCCAAATCTTGACAAAAACTTCCTGAGAATATTCCATGCATGAGAGACACCCCCTCCTTTTACGTACCTCGAACCGACAACGACGTCGTATCGCCTGGCTGCTTCCAATAACTGAGGGATATATTTAGGATTATGAGAAAAATCGCCGTCCATGTGGACGATATAGTCATATCGTTGTTTATTCAATACGTAGCGGAAGGCCTCGATATAGGCGGGCCCTATACCTTCTTTTTTCTTGCGGTGTATAACATCCAGATTTGCCTTTGTCTCTTTAAGCGACTCTACGATGCCTCCGGTGCCGTCGGGTGAATTATCGTCCACGACTAAAACATCGATAGGCAGATTGAGCCTGTCTATTTCATCTATTAATCTTACAACGTTACCTTTTTCGTTATACGTGGGTATTATAACGGCTATCATATTTTTGTGAAGAAACGGGTGTTTTTCCTTGAAGAAATTGCATATCTGCTTCAAGCATTATCTTAACTAACTCTTTAAATTTAACTTTAGGCTCCCAACCTAATTTCTTCTTGGCTTTGCTGTAATCTCCGCATAGGATCTGGACTTCTGACGGCCGATAGAATTTTTCATCCTTAATCAC
>JAUWBJ010000078.1 GCA_030605095.1 Candidatus Omnitrophota bacterium
ACGTTTATGGGGTTTCGCGAGCCGAGGCATTTTGTGAGTATGTCCTTTATGCCGAATGCCTCGCATATAGCGCGTACCGCCCCTCCCGCTATTACACCCGTTCCGGGGTTGGCGGGTTTAAGTAACACCCTTCCGGCCTTAAACTTGCCGATGACTTCGTGTGGTATAGACGTTCCCTTCATTTGAATGCTCACAAACGATTTCTTTGCATGATTTAACGCCTTGCTTATAGCTGCGGAGATTTCGTTAGCCTTCCCGAAACCTATGCCCGCCATTCCTTTTCCGTTGCCGACCACTACCAGCACATTAAAGGAAAATCTCCTGCCGCCTTTAACAACCTTGGCCACCCTTCTGATGCTGACGACTTTTTCTGTTAAAGTTTCTTGCTCTTCCTGAAATTCGTTTTCTTTTTTTCGTGCTTTAGCTACACCGCTCATTTTTTACCCTCAAAATCCAACCCATTTTTTCTAGCACCTTCGGCAAATGCCTTTACGCGGCCGTGATAGAGGTAACCTGCTCTATCAAAGACTATTTTGTTAAAACCTTTCTCCTTCGCTCGCTTGGCGAATGCCTCCCCCAGAGAAGTAGCCGCTTTTACATTGCCTCCGTAGGCAATTTTACTTTTCAAACCGCTCATATTCGTAGAAAATGAAAACAATGTATGTCCCTTCATATCGTCAATTAGCTGGGCGTATAAATTTTTACCGCTTCTAAAAACACAGAGCCGCGGTTTATCCTTGGTGCCGGTGATGCGCTTCCTTATAATTTTATGTCTTCTTATTCTACCTTTTATTTTTTTCATTTCACAACGGTCTTTCCGGCTTTATGCTTTACATATTCGCCTACGTACCTAATGCCCTTGCCCTTATATGGCTCGGGTTTAAAATAGTCTCTTATCTCAGCGGCCACCTCGCCTACTTTAATCTTGTCTATGCCCGTTACGCTTAGCTCTGTAGGCTTGGCTGTTTTTATAGTTATGCCTTCAGGGATCGCATACCGCACGGCGTGGGAAAAACCAAGGTTTATCTGTAATATATTTCCCTGAACCTCGGCCTTAAAGCCAACGCCCTTTATCTCCAATTCCTTTGTATACCCCTGGGTAACACCCTTGATAAAATTAGATATAATACTTCTTGCCAGTCCGTGAAGAGAAAGTTCTTTCTTCAGAGACGAAGACCTTCCGACAATAAGCTTGTTTTCCTTCAAGGACACCGATAATCCGCCCGGAATCGTGTATTCCAGTTTTCCCTTTGGCCCTTCGACGGTAATGTTACTACCCTTTATGTCTATCTTTACATTATTCGGTACATCTATCGGTTTTTTACCGATGCGCGACATATCTCACCTACCAAACCTCGCAGATAATTTCTCCGCCGAGATTCTTTTCCTTTGCTTCTTTGCCCGTCATAATGCCTTGCGGGGTTGAAATCAAAGCTATGCCTATTCCGCCGTAAACATCTTTGATTTCTCTACTCTTTACGTAAATTCTCAGGCCGGGTTTTGAAATTTTTTTAAGGCCTGTCAACGTAGCCTCATCATCCTTCCCGTATTTAAGGTATACTTTCAGTATCCCCTGTTTTTTATCGTCAACGGTTTTGCAATTTGAGATAAAGCTTTCTCGCTTCAAAATTTCCAGAATGCTTTCGTTTATCTTTGACCGCTTAACCAAAACATCATTCTTATGAACCATGATTCCGTTCCGAAGAATTGCGAGCATATCCGCTATCGGGTCAGTTACCGGCATCTGTCACTCCTATCAACCTTTTGAACCTGTTTCATATAGCAAATAACGCTTGAAACAGGTTCATACATTACCAGCTCGCCTTTACGACGCCTGGTATTTCTCCTCTTGAGGCAAGCTCTCTGAAGCATATGCGGCAAAGCGTAAATCTTCGCATGTAACCACGCCTTCGGCCGCAAAGCCTACAACGATGATATCTTCTAACTTTAAATTTTGGTTTTCTGTTAACTTTTACAACCAGGCACTTCTTCGCCATTTATGCCGCCTTTTTAAAAGGCATTCCGAAAAGATTCAGTAATTCGAATGCCTCAACTCTCTTTTTTGCTGTCGTAACTATGGCTATATCCATACCATGCACCATTTGTATTTTGTCAATATCTATTTCCGGAAAAATACCCTGTTCGTTAACGCCGAGAGAGTAATTTCCGTTTTCGTCAAACGAACCGGCGTTCACCCCTCTAAAATCCCTGATTCTCGGCAGCGCGACGTTAATAAGCCTATCCAAAAATTCATACATTCGCGCGCGCCTTAAGGTTACCTTGCACCCCATAAGTGAGTCTTTTCGTATCTTAAAGCCGGCAATATCTTTTCTTGCCTTTGTAACGGCCGGTTTTTGTCCCGTAATTTCGGCTATATCACGCATTACGCCATCCAGAACCTTTTTATCATGCGCCGCCTCTCCTACCCCGACATTTATTACAATTTTTACCAGGCGCGGGACCTCGTAGGCATTTTTAAAACTGAATTTCTCCATCATCTTCGGGACAATGTCATGCTTGTATTTTTCGACAAATCGCGGAACCATAATTAAAATACCTCTTTACACCTTTTGCAGAAACGTGCCTTTGTCCCGTCCTTTAAAACATTAATGCCTATCTTCGTGGGCCTGTTGCAACCCTTGCAGAAAATGGCAAGGTTAGACAGATGAATCGTAGATTCCTTCTGAATTATTCCGCCCTTATCTTCTTCCCTGCTGCGTCTTCGGTGTTTTTTTACGAAGTTTACGCCTTCAACAATGGCCCTGTCTCTCTGGGGAAATACAGCCAGCACCTTGCCGGTCTTGCCTTTACTCCTCCCGGCCAGCGTGATAACCGTATCGTTTTTCTTGATTCCGGGCATACCTATATTACCTCCGGCGCCAGTGAAACAATTTTTAGAAAATTCTTCTCTCTAAGCTCCCGCGCTACAGGGCCAAAAATTCGCGTCCCCTTTGGGTTGCCCGCCTCATCTATCAAAACTACGGCGTTCCTGTCGAACTTTAAATATGAACCATCGGGCCTTCGTATAGGAAAGGCGCATCTCACAACAACCCCTCTTACCACTTCACTCTTTTTTACAGCCGCGTCGGGTGTCGCTTCTTTTATATTACAAGTGATAACATCGCCTATTTCAGCGTATCTTTTTCCGGAACGGGCTATAACGCTTATGCACGATGCTTTTTTTGCACCTGTGTTATCCGCTACGTCTAATATCGTTCGCATTATTATCATCTGTGTTTACTTATTCTGCTTTTTTCACGATTTCCACGAGCCGCCAACACTTGTTTTTCGAAATTGGCCTTGCCTCTCTGATTTTTACGGTGTCGCCTGTTTTCGCTTTGTTTTTCTCGTCATGCGCTTTAAATTTATTATATTTTCTAAGCGTCTTCTTAAAAACAGGATGCACTGTTAGGTGGCTTACCTTCACAATTACTGTCTTATCCGGTTTGTCGCTTACGACTGTACCGATCATTTCTTTTTGCACCTGCCTACCGAGAGAGGTCTCTTTCTTATTTTTCTGCATCGCTTTTCTCCTTTAAAATCGTGTATAAGCGTGCTATTTCCTTTTTTGCCGCCGATATGCGATGGGGTTTTTCAACCCTGCCTGCCTTCTGTTCAAATTGAAGCTTGAATAGTTCTTCTCTAAGCGAAATAACCTTATTATTTATTTCATCTACGGTCATATTTCTGATATCACCCGGTTTTAATGCCATTTCAATGTGCTCTCGTAACAAATTTTGTTTTCAAAGGCAGCTTATGCGCAGCCAGGCGCATAGAATCTCTGGCCAAATTGAGGGGCAGGCCCTCCATTTCGAAAAGAATTCTTCCTTTCTTGACAACCGAAACCCAGTGGTCAGGGGCGCCCTTCCCCTTTCCCATTCTTGTTTCAGCGGGTTTCTTTGTAACGGGCTTATCCGGAAATATGCGTATCCATACCTTTCCGCCACGCCGGGTGTGCCTCATAAGGGCGACACGCGCAGCTTCTATCTGCCGGTCTTTGACCCATACATTCTCAAGGGCCTTAAGGCCGTATTCGCCGAAACTCAAAGTCGACGCGGCAAGGCTTGTACCTTTTCTTCTGCCTCTTTGTGCTTTTCGGTATTTAACGCGTTTTGGCATTAACGCCATTTTTCTTTCGTCCTTCTTCTCTTACCGCAAGCTTTTCACCTTTATAAACCCAAACCTTAACGCCGATAAGACCGTAGGTTGTATGCGCCTCGGTAAAGCCGTAATCGATATCTGCCCGCAATGTCTGGAGAGGAATTTTTCCGTATTTTAAAGTTTCGCGCCTGGCAATTTCTGCCCCGCCGAGCCTCCCTGACACTTTTAACTTTAAACCTTCGCAGCCGGCGTCCCTGGCCATTTGAAGGGCTCTTTTCATCGCCCGCCTAAACGGAATCCTTCTTTCAAGCTGTAGGGCGAGATTCTCGGCAACGAGCTGAGCTTCCATGGCAGGCTGTTTAATTTCTTTTATATCTATGAAAATTTGCTTTTCGCCGACCATAGATTGCAATTCGTCTTTTAAGGCCTCTATCTCTGAGCCCCGCCTTCCTATTATGACACCCGGCCGGGCGGTATAAATAATTATCCTGATGCGCTCCCCCGTCCGCTCTATCTCTATGTTCGAAATGGCCCCGCCTGAAAGTTTATTTTTAATATATTTTTTTAATTTCAGGTCTTCGATAAGGGTATCGTGAAAACGGTCTTTTCTGGCAAACCATCTCGACTTCCAATCCTTTATTATTCCTACCCTTAAACCATATGGATGAGCTTTTTGACCCATTATTATTTCCCTTTCAAGGCATCGAGCTCTATCAATACATGGCTCGTTCGTTTTCTTATCATACCCGCTCTTCCCATCGACATGGCCCTGAATCTTTTTAGCGCCGGGCCCGGATTGACAACAACCTTAGAAATATAGAGATTCTCTTCTGTAAATTTCTTCTCCGGAATTCTTT
>JAUWBJ010000007.1 GCA_030605095.1 Candidatus Omnitrophota bacterium
ATAGTAGTGGTTTTTACGCTTATGTATATGGGTAAGCTCTCGATAAACATGATGAGCTTAGGAGGGCTGGCACTCGGTGTTGGAATGCTTGTTGACAGTGCTGTAGTTGTCCTGGAGAACATCTCGCGGCACAAGGAAGAGGGAAAGGATAAAAAAGCTTCTTCCGTAGAAGGCGCAACCGAGGTTTCCAACGCAATAACAGCTTCGACGCTTACCACAATAGTCGTATTTTTTCCCATGATATTCGTAATCGGTATTGCCGGCCAGCTTTTCAAGCAACTTGCCTTTACCGTAATATTTGCTCTGGTAGCAAGCCTTTTTGTTGCGCTTACCCTCATTCCGCTTTTAACCAGCACAAAAACAAGAAAAGAAAACCTGCCCCGGCCCGGGGGCGAGACACTCAAGAAAGAATTTGTTTTACTTACTTTCTATGAGGGATGGCTCTTAAAATTTCTCCGGGCCAAAAAATGGGGACTTTTTGTTGTGCTGCTTCTATTCTTAGGTAGTCTCTTTCTATTTATTCCTTTAGATAAGGAACTCATGCCGAAGATGGACCAGGGCCAGTTTATTATAAAAGTCGGCCTCCCGAGCGGAACGAGGCTTGAGATAACAGATAACGCTGCAAAGAAAATAGAGAAGTACCTTTTAAAACTCCCTTATGTAGAGGACATCACCAGCATCGTTGGTTCGACGAGGGGCAGGGAGGCAAAGGATGTTCTTCAGAGGTTAGGCTCGCATCAGGCAGAAATCAGGGTAAATCTTGAAAAGAGAAGAAAAGTTAAAACAACCCAGGCCGTGCAGAATATAAAAAACTACCTGGCCGGGCTCGATTTAGAAGGAGCCAACATAGAATACATACTTCAAGAAAGCGTATTTAGCGCCGTGGTCGAAGAATCCGCTCCTGTAGTTATCGAAATAAAAGGCGAGCACATGCCGACACTTATTAAGATTACGAGAAAGTTAACCCGGAAATTTGAAAAGATAAAAGGAATATACGGCGTTAAAACCGACATGCCCGAGCCTTCGCCGGAGACAAAGATCTTCGTGGATAAGGATAAAGCCAGTATATATAACCTTTCAGTAGCGGATATAGCCCAGACATCCCAGATTGCTTTAAAGGGTTATATAGCCAGCCGGTTAAAAGAAAAAGGCCAGGAAATTGACATAAGGGTTAGATTAAGGGAAGTTGATAGAGACAACTTCAACAAGCTCGCCAGAATCCAGATTCATTCCCCGGACGGCAATATTGTGCCTTTGTTTAGCGTAGCCCGGTTCGGGATAGGAAAGGGCCCCAGCGAGATAAAGAGGCTCGACCAGGAAAGAACGATTTTAATCTCCGCCAATATTTTTAAACGAGCCCTTAAAAATGTGGTAGCCGACGTTACGAAGGCGATTAAAAAACTGGATATACCGGAAGAGTTTACGGTTAAACTTGCCGGCGAATCAGAAGAGATGACCGAGTCATTCGCGAGCCTCAGGTTTGCTTTGATTTTTTCGATACTTCTGGTCTATATGATAATGGCTGCGCAGTTTGAAAGTTTCTGGCAGCCTTTTATCATTATGGCAACGGTGCCTCTTTCGATAATAGGGGTGCTGGCAGCGCTCTTTGTAACCGGGACATCAGTTAACGTTGTGGCCATACTCGGAGTTATAATGCTCGGAGGCATAGTTGTAAACAACGGTATAGTGCTGATAGATTACCTTAATTTGCTGCGCTCGAGGGGCAAATCCGTAGAAGAAGCTGTCGTCGAGGCGAGTAAAGCCCGCCTCCGGCCTATTCTTATGACAGCATTAACGACAATATTGGGCCTTGTGCCTATGGCTCTTGCATTCGGAGAAGGAGCGGAACTACGAAGCCCCCTGGCCATAAGCGTTATAGGCGGCTTATTTATAGCCACTTTTCTTACACTCCTCGTTATTCCCGCATTGTATCTTTTGGTGCACGAATTAAGGATGAAACTGTTTAAGAAATGAACCCCGTTAGACTCCCAAATCCGCAAAGTCTAGCGAGGATAGCAGTATAAAAAGCACAATTTTCAAATGATATTTTTGAAAATATCTATATTTTAAGGAGTCTAACGAGGTGAACCTGCCCAAACTTGCCATAACAAGACCTGTTGCAACGATAATGTTTTTTACGGCCTTTATCTTAATAGGTATTATGGCTCTATTCAGGCTTCCGGTTGAACTTTACCCGAATATAAGTTTTGGCGAAATTAGCATTATTATTCAAATAAGAGGCGGAATCCCGCCGACAGAAGTCGAGACACTGGTCACAAAGCCGATAGAAGAAGTCGTGAGCACCGTTAGCCACCTGGAAGAGATGCTTTCCATCTCTAAGGAAGGAGAATCTACGATAGTTTTGAGTTTTGAACCTGGCATTGACATGGACTTCGTGGCGTTGGAGGTGAGAGAAAAGTTTGCGCGGGTAAAAAATAAACTTCCCAAAGAAGTTGAAAAACCAATAATAGCCCAGTTCAAACGCTCGGATGTCCCGATAATGATATTGGCCGTAACAAGCCCCAGGAGGACGACCGAGGAGATACGAAAGGTTGTGGACGAGGTTGTTAAGGAGAGGATTAAGCGCGTGGGCGGTGTTGCGAATGTCGAGGTAGGCGGCGGTAGAGAGAGGAAGATATTAGTGGAAGTCAGCCAGCGAGCGCTTGTGAAATATTCATTACCGTTAGAGAGAGTGATAAATATGCTGGGCCTTAACAACCTCAATTTATTATCGGGCGAAATAAAGAAAGAGAAAGATAAGTACTTGATAAGGACCATAGGCGAATTCGAATCCCTGGACGATATAAAAGATATAGGCGTTTCGACCACCCCTGACGGCTCGATAGTAAGGTTGAGGGATGTGGCAGAGGTCAAGGACTCATATTTAGAGCCCACCGGTTACGCGCGGATAAATATAAGACCCGTTGTTTCGTTATACATTCAAAAAGAATCGACGGGAAATACCATCCGGATTGCACAAAATGTCTTGAAAGAAGTAGATAAAACAAAGACCATTATACCCGAAGATATGAGGATAGTCGTAACAAGCAATCAGGCCGATTTTATCAGAAAATCCATAGGTAATTTAAAGAACTCCCTTTTTAAAGGGGCAATCCTTATAATGCTTGTCCTGGCTTTCTTTTTGGGTAGAGTGAAAAAAGAGCATTCTATCTTTATTGCCGTCGGTCTTATAGCAATGATGTTCATCCCGGCGAAGCTACTGTATGCGGTGCTTTTTGTTTTTATCATCGTTTTTTTGTCAAGGAGGGAGCTTCGCCCGATAATGATTGTAACCGCTTCCATACCTATTTCAGTGATAATTACGTTTGGATTGATGGAATTGTGCAACACATTTTTTTCGAGGGGAATTTCCCTGACAATAAATTTCATTACAATGTTCGGGCTGGCGCTCGGAGTAGGAATGCTTGTTGATAATTCTATCGTGGTATTTGAAAACATATTGAAAAAAATAGAAGAAGGCCAGAGTAAAATAAATGCTACAGTATGGGGGGCATCCGAAATGAACCTGGTAATAATGGCGTCCACCTTAACCACGGTAATAGTATTTCTGCCTATGATTTTCGTCGGAAAAGAAATGAAGCTGCTCTATGGAGGCGTAGCATGGACTGTTACTTTTTCGTTAGTCGTTTCTCTTTTTGTGGCGCTAACAGTAGTTCCGCTTTTGTCTTTGCGCGTAGCAATTACAAAGCAGGCGACAAATATATTGGCGCCGCTATATAGGCTTCAGAAGAAAGCGCTTTTCTTTATCCTTAAAAGAAGATTTCTGATTTTCGGGATTGTTCTTCTGGTTTTCTTCGTTTCCCTATTTTTATCGAGAAACCTCGGAAGGGAATTTATAGGCACAACCGAACAGAATAAATTTACGATTTTTATTGAGATGCCGACAGGAGCCAAACTGGATGTAAGTAATTCGACCGTAAAACAGGTAGAAGACCTTGTAAGGGAAGTGCCGGAGGTAAAGACTTTTACGGCAAGGGTTGAAGCGTGGTCCAGCAAGGTATACGTGGAACTTCTGCCTCTGGGCCAACGGAGAAGAACCGTTGCGGATGTTATAGACAGCCTCAGGCCGAAGGTAGCGAAAATCCGGCCTGCCTTTATTTATTTTGAGGAAGAACAGGAGGTCGGGACAAAGGAGATTATTCTGGATTTATTCGGATACGAATATGACATGTTGCGGGAACTCGCTATATCGATGGCTACGAGATTAGGCGGAATTCCGAAATTTACGGATGTTAAAATACGCATGAGAGAAGGAAGGCCAGAACTTGGTTTAAAAATCGATAAAAGTAAAGCGGCACAATTCGGCTTGTCGGTGAGCGACGTAGCAACTATGGTTCACGCTCAAATGCGTGGCCTTCGAGCCACGCTTTTTCATACAGAAGCAAGAGAAATCGAGACAATAGCGAGGTTAGAAGAACGGTACAGGAGGACTTTTAAAGACCTTCATAAACTTGTGCTGGTTACGGAAGACGGCAAAGAGGTCTTTATGGACCAAATATCAGAGTTTGAGTACGGATTGGGCCCGAGCGAAATCTGGAGGAAAGACCGCTCGAGAATGATTCAGGTTAGCGCCAATATCGGAGATATCCCGTTGAGTAAAGCGGCTGACAGGATAAAGGGAGCTTTAAAAGATATTAAATTCCCTGAAAATTATTTTTATAGACTCGGGGGTAACTACCCTTCTATGGTGAAGGTGCAGAAAGAGGTTTTTGGGTTGTGGCCACCCGGAATTATTTTTATTATAATCATACTTATTTATATAGTTCTCGCCTCACTTTTTGAGTCCCTATATCAACCGCTTATTATAATGGGGACAGTGCTTCTGGCATCCATAGGCGCTATTCTGGCTCTGTTTTTAACAGGCACCGCTATTGGCATGGGCGCATTAATAGGTATGATGATGCTTGCAGGAATTGTCGTCAATAACGGAATAATCCTTGTTGACCATATAAATGTGTTAAGAAAAACACAAAAAGGTTTATTTCGCGTAGTAATCCGCGCAACGCACGATAGACTTCGGCCCGTCGTTATGACAACCGCAACAACTATAGTGGGCTTATTACCCATGGCCCTGGATAGGTCAGAAGGTGCCAATCTCTGGAATCCGCTTGCGCTGACGGTAATCGGAGGCATGCTCGTTGCCACACCGTTAACACTCCTTTTGGTTCCCGCCATTTACACCGCCTTTGAACGGTTAAAAGAACTAGCTGTAACCCGCTCGAAATAATTACATACCCCTTCGAAAAAGGCATAAAATTAAGATATAAAATAGTTAGATTAAAACGCTTGACATGACTATATAATATGATATACTTGTATTAGAGTTAATTAATAAAAAAGCCAATATCAGATTATAGATTATGCTATTATGGCATATTTTTTATCATAACATATTAAAGGGTTTAATAAAGTAATGATAAAGAGGTAACCTAAAATGAAGGCTTGGCGAAAAAAAGACTTGGCAAAAGAAAACACCCCTGATATAAGCCAATCTATAGAAAGCATGGCGGACTGGAGAACGCGCCATGCTTTTTTATTTAAAACCATCGCTATTATATTAATATTTGCTTTTATACTATATGATATAACATGGGCACAGGGCGGAACCCCTATATGGCGTGCATCCAAACCGGATATTAAAATTAACGGAAGAATCGGCTTAAACGGAATTAAAATCCCTTATGAGGCAGGAACTACCCAGGATGTCTTCTCAAACGGCGGAGACGAGGTTGTTATTAACATTCAGGATGCCCACGCCTCCCTATCAGCCCAGCAGTCAATCGTAAAGATTCTCCAGACCCTCGCTACAAATTATGACCTTGATTTAATAGCGCTTGAAGGCGCGGAAGGACCAATAGATATATCGCTCTTAAGAACCTTCCCTGACCCGGAAATCCGCAGAGAAACTGCCGAATATCTTATGCGCAAAGGCAAGATGTCAGCAGGTGAATTCTTCTCCGTTGTTTCCGAAAAGCCAATAAAGCTCTATGGAATAGAAAATAACGCATTATATAAGCAGAATATAGAAGCCCTGGAAAGGGTTATGGCGGGGAAGATAGAGAGCCTGAAGAATATAGGGGCGATTTTGCGCACCCTTAAAGCGCTCGAATCCAAAATTTATTCTAAGGACTTGAAGCAACTCAATAAAAACTCCATCCTTCACCATGACGGAAAACTTGCCTTTACCTCTCACTGGGATTTTATATCAAAGTTAGCGAGACGCAATGATATCAAAATCGTTATTTTTGAGAATTTATCGAAACTTTTAAAATCGATAGAGCTTGAGAAAGATACAGACTTCCGAAAAGCGAATGAAGAAAGAAAGCTTTTGATAGACGAACTTTCGAAAGTCCTCCCCAAGCGGGAACTTGAAAAACTGGTCCTGGAATCACTCTCCTTCAAAATGGGCAAAATCTCCCAGTCCGAGTTCCACCAGTATCTTGTAAGACTTTCCGAAGATATCGAGATTTCAGCCGAACCCTATTCAAATCTAATTAAATTTACGCGTTATATCACGATTTACGAGGACATTGATTTAATAACGCTTTTCCAGGAAGTAGAAGAATTCGAGGACTACATACGCGAAAAAATCTTCCGAAATGGCGAAGAACGCACGTTTTATAACCTTACCAAGACCGCAAGAACAATAAAGAAACTTTTCGAAATCTCCCTCAACAATGCCGATTACAATTTTATTATCAGTAAAAAGAGATATTTTGACAGAACCCTTCTTAGCGAATTCATCAAGAAAAGCTATCTAAAATACAAACTCCCCTTTGAGCATACCTACGACCTCGATGTAATCTTTGACAATATGAAAGAAGCCGTAGAATTTTACAATATAGCCCAGAGCCGTAATAACGCGATGATTTCAAATACCATCCAGGCAATGAGACAAAACGGCGAAGAGGTCGCAGCCCTCATAACAGGCGGTTTCCACTCAAAGGGCCTTGCCGGCCTTTTGAAGGAAAAGGGCCTTTCGTATCTTGTCATCATGCCGAAATTCAAAGACGGAGAGCAGCGTCCCTATATAGCGATTCTTACCAATAAACGCCAGCCGTATGAGGAACTTCTTGAGACAGGCGAATACATCTTGGCGGTAGAGGCCTATTTTGCTTCAGACCGCAAGCCAAGCGAATTAAACGAATTAATATTCTATTCAGTATCTCGGAAAGTTTACGAAAAGAACTACACAAATGAAGAGCTTTTCCCTGTGGTAACAGGATGGTATGAGATATATAGAAATGGATATGAAGCCAGGCAAAGACGAGGGGAAACGACAGGCTCGGTTACACCCAAGTATCTCGCGAAGCTACTTGGCTTGGAACTTGATGCGGGCGGGAACGTCATAGGCAGGCGGGATGACCAAGGGATAATCGCGGCCAAGACAAAAGACGGCGAGATTGTTATAGGTTGGAAGGTTGAAGGAGAGTTTATACACGAACTTGTGCTGGAACAAAATGAACAGGGCGAATGGAATATGGATATGGCGACTCGCCCGCAAAGACGCGCCTTTGCGCAGAAAATCAGAAAATGGACCGAAGCTGGAAAACGAGAGGAACAACGTGTTGAAGAAATTGTCCAGGCAAGCTTTGATCAAATAAACACATTGGAATTATTGGATTTCGGTAATGATACAGCGGTAAGACAGAGATCTCGCATTATTGATAGTGTAAAAGAAGCTATGCTTACAGAAGACGGCTACTTCGAGCCGGGTGCGGAAATAAGGGATATCGAGGATGTAGTTATCAAGATAATGCGGAGAAAAAATTATGCCGTACCCGCAAACTGGCGCTTAAACCGCAAGTTATCGGAGAGTATACAGAAATTTGCTGAAATAGCAAAATTAGCGGTACTGGAAGCCAGAGCCGAAGTTACACCAGCCGAACCCGTTCCGCTTGTTGAAGCACCACCTGAAGTTCCAAAAATCGCTTTACCCGTAGGCGGCGGGATAGATGTTAAAAAAATACAAGATTTTACACCAGAACAACTGATTGATTATCTTAAAGGAGGCAATTGGAGTCAAATAGGTGATGTTGTAAGAATAATAAGCACAGACCAGGAAAAACTAGACAACTTTAAAGTGCAGCTTATCCCAGCACTTGTAGAAGCTGCACCACAGAAAGGCCAAATTACCCCGGTCCTATTATTCGAATGCCTCAAACAAACAGACCTCCTTCACCAAGCTGGCAAAATTATAGAGGTGTTAAAACCAGATTCAGCAAAGTTAGCGGAATTTAACCGCTTGCTCGTTGAAAAAGAATATATTTCTGTCGATAGCGTAATAAAAGAAATTGAAAGTGCAATCGAAAGAATAAGTGATACCTCTATAAGAAGTCGAATAAAAGCCGGTTTTGTCGTAGGGTCTGTTTCAGATCTTTCTGAGAGTGGTAAGACACTGGCTCGTTTGGTAGGAGACATCGATGTCTTTGTAGGCGTTTCAAAGTATGATTCTGAAAAAGATAGAAGGGTGAAAACTGTTATTGAAAGTACCCTTACAAATGCAATTAAGGGTAAAAAGATTGATATTCGAATAGTTCCTGCAAATAATTTAGAAGAAACTATCGGGGCTACCGCATTAGTAACGATAGAAGAATTGCAGATGGAACTAGAATCCATAGATTTTGAATATGCGGGTCAATCTGAAACAGAGCGCAATATAAGATTTATTAAAACCTACCTCAAAACCGAACTTTTAATCGGAAAGCCCAAATTTGGTAATATTAGAGCGAGATTTCTGAAAGACCCTACCAATTCAGCTGCCGACCTAAGGGGAGAGATCGAGGCTTCGGGTAGGATCCTGCGGCTTATCGAACTTTTAAGAGACACAACTAAACGCGACGGACTGATTAAGCAAGTTAAGAACGTTCTAAGAAAAAGTCTGATAGAACTAGCAAAACCGCGTACGGATAGGGTTGCAGCAAAACCGCGCATGAAAGAAGATACTAAAGAGCTTTCCTTAAAACGCCTTGTTGCGAGTATATCGGCACTAGAGGAGGTATTAAGGGAGCCGGAAAAAGTCAGTGCCGCTACAATACGTGATGCGGAGAAAAAAATGCGCGAAGCAAAAGAGGCGGCTGGCGATGTACCGGAAGAAGTTAACGACGACTTTCTAAGGATGACGAGCAAAGCGATTGGGGCATTACAGGTAAAAGAGAGGGATTTGGGAATCCACAAGTACTTTACAGGCAAGGCAGGCGAACAAGTTAGCAAACCCCCTGATTTCCAGGGTCCTTTTGGACAGTTTCTTGCGAATATGGCGCTACTGCTTCAGGACTTACGTCGCGAAAACATAAGCGTTGAGTCATTGCAGGATGCGATAACAAGCGCAAGCGATGCAAGACAAGCTTTAAGAGATAGATTTGAGAGAGACAAAACTTTTTACCTCGATTGTAAAGATAAACATTATGAAACCGTGCTTTCTTATATAAAGGAAATAAACACTGAATTTGCAAGACTCAAATATGACACTAAAATACTAACCCCTATACAAAAATTTCTCGGCAGAGACGTAGACGAGAGTATAGAAAAGTCTAAAAAAATAATTGAAACAGCAAATCAAAAACTAATCCAAATTCAAAGACAGGAAAAAGAAAAACCCGAACAGCAGGATGCCAAACTCAAATCCTCAGTTACTAGATTTCGCCATGCTTACACAAGAATTAGCCCAATTCTAACGCTGGCTTCAATAGCTATTATTGTTGTTTCAATTCTTGGTATAATATTTTTGGTAAATAGAAGACCGTCAACCGCACCTGTTTCCCCCACTGCAACAGTTAGATCAACATCAGGTCGTGAGATAATCAATATAAATCCCGCTAATTTTATAATACAGGATTCCGAAGGGCAAGACGAGCTTTTCACTACTATTCGGGAGAATAATTACACCGGATATATTCTTGAATTTAAATTTAGAAAAGGAAGTAAATTTAAAATACAGCTCGGAGTTAAAAACCATGAATATAAAAGTATATATTCAGAAAATATTTATCCGGACAAAGATGGCATAGCAAGATTTAACCCTTCCAACAGAAGGGAATGCACAGTTTATGAATTCGAAGATCTTAGCAATGTCAGTTCGGTAATCTGCAAACTTTGGGAAGTTTCAGGTAAAAAAGCACAAGGTGCATTAGAATATGTACGTTTTGTGCCTGCTGGTATTGTGGGTCAGACTATACCATCTACACCGCCAGTTAAAACTATTATAACACCACCGACTAAAACCGTTGAAGAAGTAAGAACGCCTACTGAAGTTGAGCAAGCAGAACCTTCCAGAGATAGGGAAGCCCCCACACCAGAGATATTTAATATCCCCTTAAACCAAAGCAACTGGGTTCCGCAAACATATCAGGACAGCCAGGCAGTCTCAAGTGTTCGACAGGCAAAAGACGGTAAGTCGTTGGAACTGGTCACTTCTATTAGGGGTAGAAGCCCAACCCATGAAAAAGGAGAGACATTTATAGATTTAGTGAATGTATTCGGTAAGACATTTGACTTCAGAAATACAACGATAAAAGCAGTAATAGAAGTACCAGAAGAATTTATAGGAGAGACCAGCCGACCTAATGGTTTTCAACTGTTCATAAAAGATGCTGCTTGGAATAGCCAATATGGACCGTGGCATAATGTAACTGGTTCGGGAATAATTGAAGTAACATATAGTCCACAAGAAAAAGGTACACCACCCGGTGGCTTTACGCAAGGACCTATTAATCCATCGCAGGGGCGTCTGTTGGGAATAAAGGTTGCCGCCGGTGTCGGCTCAGGATATAAAGGAACACCTACAATCAAGGTAAGATCCATTACCGTTGAGAGCAAACTAAAGAAAGCACCTCCGGTTAAAACTACACCTTATCTTAGGAAAGTTGCTAAACCAAGTCCAGCTCTAGCTATAAATGAATTCCAGAAGTTATGCGGAATCAGTATGTACTACAGTGCCCCAACCTATGGGAAAGATATCGGCGGAAACTATGGATTCAGCAGGCGAGAAGCTGAGCTAACAAAAAAATTTACCGAGTTTAAGCAAAACGGCATTAATGTAGTTCGCATATTTACCTTCTGCGATTTAAGGAATAATGCTATACGTTTCGACTCTCAAGGAAAACCAACAGGATATAACCTCGCAGCACTTGAGGATTTCAAAGCTTTAATCAGCGCGGCAAAGAAGGCAAAAATAAAACTAATTCCTACTCTCTTTGACTTCCATATCGCTAATAAGGTCTCAGAAGAACGAGGCACAAAAGTCGGCGAGCATCCGAATCTTCTTACAAACCCTGTCCATAAGCAAGCCCTGCTTGATGTATTCAGAGGCTTTTTAACCGAACTTCAAAAGTACATTAAGCAAAATGACTTAGAAGACGCCATCCTGGCCTGGGAGCCAATGAACGAACCAGAACTGGCAGGCGCTGTTGAATTGGGGCATATACAGGCCTTCGTAGAAGATTTTGCGAATCTCTTTAGAGAGGTATTTCCTAATAAGCCTATCTCCTTAAGTACTTATAGAAGAGGATTGTTAGAAAACTGGATTCATATCCTTAGGTCAGGCGATATCATGCAGCTGCATTACTACAGAAACATGGATGGAGCAGTGCCATTTGATGCCTTGAATAAACCTAAGGGTGAGTTGAATATACCTGATGGGGTAAAAGTAATATATGGAGAGGTAGACCCTGATAATGTGCCTGAAGCTCTGAAAATAATCCATAGAAACGGCTATGATGGAGCTTTATTCTGGAATGATAATAATCATCCTTTTATTCAGAAGATAAAGCAGTTCCAACAATGGTTCCAGGAATTTCATCCTGTCAAAGGGGTGATAACGCTAATTCTAAAGAGATGGCTGCAGCCAGCAGTTACACCTATATTAGAAAAGGGCCTTGCGAAAATCGGTATAAGAGGCCCCGTTGTTGACACAGTTTTTGCGCCTGTAATTGAGGAAGGTATATTTAGAGGAATACCGCTTGTGCTAGCATCATTGATTTCGACCCAGGGCATACCTACTTTACAAGCCGATCCCCTTGGTTTTGTAATTACCGCCTTGATGTTAGTGATTTCAGGGATTATTTTTGTCCACCTGCATCGCTCTAAAGAAGGAACCGCTTTCGAAAAATACAGCATACCTATAGCGATAACAGTCGTGAGTATCTGGACACTCTTTGCACCTGTTTCTATAGGAATGTTTTTGCTCCGCATGATGCTAATTCACGGCGCAGCTGCCTTGCCGTTAGCATTTATGCGTTCACTCCGCGAAGAAAAGGATGAAGAGATTGCAGCACCAATTATACAGGCTGAGCAGCTGAAACCCGAAAAAGTTACTGATGCCGAGATGGCTGAAGAGGAAAACTTAAGATTTGCAATAGCCAGGGCTCGTGCAGTCGGATTTGACATAAACACGTTACCGGTAGAGAAAAGATCTGACCCGGAGGCTATAAATAGTGCAATAGAAGAATTTGTTTATCAAAAATCCGAAAGGGCCGAAGATAGAACAAAAGCAGTTGAAAGATTAGAAATTGCTTTTCAGGAAGCCGAAAACGCTGTGGAAACCGGCGATATCGGAAGTACCCAAGAAGCGCTAGAAAGACTAAACGGTGTTTTAGATGAAGTTGCAAAAACCGGATTAAATCCGGCAATATATGAAGGCCGCAGGCAAAAAATAGAAAGGCAATTAACTCAGACCAGAGAGGCTGCGAGAACGCCGAAAGCGCCGGAATTCAGCAAAGATGCTATGGCAGAAGCGCAAATTTGGATGGAAAATCTTGACGCAAGAACTTTAGTGCTTCAGGAAATTTCAACAAGAGCACCGCCAAAGATAGAAATACTCGCAATTGCCCTCCTTGGAATAAGAGACTTCCTTCTTATGCACCGAGAGGCTCAGAAAGCCTTATTGTGGGTTTATAGCCAGGAGAGGCCGCAAGACAAGCTCGGTAATCTGTTAAAACTAGCCAGAGAAAAATTCGGAGGAAGACTCGACTTCATCTCCTACGAAGGAGAAGCCGTAATAGCTGCCGCTCGGTCAATACTCCCTGAAGCCGTAACATATTATGAATTAAATATAAATGTAGAATCTGCGCAAAAAGAAATTGAAAATACTCGCCTGGCCATTGAAAACGCCCGACTCCTCCATTCTATCGGCGCAAACTTCAGCGCCCAATACGTACAAAAACTGATACATACAAAAGCAGATTTGCTAAGGAAGGCGCGTATATTAAAGGTATATGGCGTTTCGGTAAAAGCAGGTTTTCTACGAATGAGCGAAGAGCGTTTACAAGGCAATATTCCATTTCTGATAAAACAAGGTTATAAGCCATCCGAGATTACACCAGGCATTTTACAGATGAGCGAAGAGCGTTTACAAAAAAATATTCCGCTTCTGATAAAACAAGGTTATAAGCCATCCGAGATTACACCAAACCTTTTACAGAGATTCGCGGCAGGAGATCTATTTTTGAAAGCGCGCGAACGCTCTTCTGCTAAACTTGTAAAAGTGGCAGATTCAAGCGGTGACCCTGTTAAAACTGCTAATGAAAGGATTCAAGCTATTGCACAAAAAGGAGAAGATATCGAAGGCCGTAAAGAAGAAGCACTAGCTAAAACTGTATATGAACATGTAAACAAAGAAACACGTAATGCCCTTGATGATAAAGAGATATCGACTGCTGAGGCGCTTGCAGACCTCGAACATGAAGTAGCAACTTGGGAGAAAAGAATTACCGGTGCACTTATCTCAGTTCAAAGAAAGCTTACCAGGGCGGATGAACTAGAAAAGCTCGCAAGGGAGAAAGTGCGTCTTATTAAAGAAAGGAAAGAAAAGTTAGAAGATAGTAAGGACAACCTTATTACAAAGCGGTCTATAAATAAACTTAACAAACTTAACGAAAGAATAGTAAGCCTTGATCAAAAAATAATTATGATTAAAACAGAAACGATGCCTTCCGTCCCCCTTGCGCAAAACATAAGTGACTATTTAACTTATATTCTGAACGGCAATTACGCAGAACTACCGGCATTTATGGAGGATACATATGTGACTTTGGTTTCAGATAAATACCGGGTAACTCCAGACACATTTAATGCAGAATACCTGAAATTCTACCTAGAAAACTTTAAGAGACTGAAAGCGATTAAAAAGGATATCGAGGCATTCGAATCTAAAGAATCCAAAAATCAACTAAGCGCAGAAGAGTTGTTCTACAGGTCTGTGGTAGACGAGGTAGGAGGTTATATAGAGGAAAAGCTGAAAGTGGTAAGAGCGCTTGAGAAAGAACTCAAAGATAAGAAAACGGCACTTGAGCTTGAAGAAGAAAAATTGCAATCTAAAAAAATTATTAATATTTATGACAAGCGCGTATTAAAGATAAAACAGCTTAGCCATGAAATAGCCATTCTTGAAAAAGAAATAAAAGCTAAAAGACCATCCGAAAAGAAAATCCTTCGCCTACTTTTAGAGAAGACTGAAAAACATCTTGTTTTCAGCGTATCACAGGAATTTGAGCGGAATAAATTCTATGAAAGCTTGTCACAATTTGGCCTGCTTGTAGATGGCGGAATACCGCTTATAAGAGATATGGCTGTTAGACTTGTGGGCGAGGCGAAAGGTAGAGCTCTCAAAGAAGACGAAAAACAAAAGATCGACGATGAATTAGACGCGCTATTCGCTAAACGCGAACAAAGAATAAAAAGAGAAATCAGTTTATTCCTGGGAAGGAATATCACCCTTTCGCCCGGAAAACAACTTAAACAACCCTCAATATTTAAAGATTTCGTTCTTCTTACTGTTTTGAAAGTTAGCAAATTTAAAAATCGTTATGCGCACTTTAGCGAAAACAGGAAAAAGGATTTTGACAGGGAACTTACTGCTATATGCAAAGCTGCCGAAGATGACCTTATAGAAATAGCATTCCTGGATTTTAAGACAACGTGGGCAAAATACCGTTTTGAAAATGGTAAGATGCCCAAAGAGGAATATAAAGCGCTAACCTCAGAGCTTCAAAAAAGACAGAAAGCGCTCCGTGTAAAAGAGGCTAAGATACTACGGCTTTTCGGTGTTGATGTAAAAGCTGGAGAAGAAAAACCAACTATTGCGACAAAGTGCTATTCTATCGGAAAGATTGCCGCTGTAGCCGCTGTAGCCGCTGTAGTCACGGGATTTGTGTTTAGTAATGTGTTTATGGAAGCCTCATATGGTGGCCAAAGCGCCCCTTCGGAGCCAGGCTCTATTGCAAGTAATATTGTAGATAATCTTTTTGGTTGGGATGCTCAAAGAGCGATGTTTCTAGAGGTTCCGCCAGCGGTTTCTTCAGTTGAAGAAGAAAAACCAGTCGAAGAAACGCCAAAAGTGGAAGAAGCCGAGCCTGCGGAAAAGACAAAACTTGAAGAACAGAAGGAAGCGATAGCTGGCTTATTCGACCAGGCCAACGCTTACCTCAAAAAAGCAGAGGGACTCCTTAACAAGGGAAACACCGAAGATACCTTCCCCGAGACAGAGAAGGCCTCGGAGATACTGGGGGAACTCACCTCAAAGTGGCTATCAGATGAACCCATCGTAGACGGCGACAAACTTACAAACCTGCAGAAGGAAATAAATCGTCTTAGTAACCAGCGCACAGAAATAATCAGAGCCCAGGGGTTGGCGGATCCGAGGATTCAGAGACGAAGCGAACTTATAAAAAGATTATCTGCAATCGAACTTGCTATAAGAAATATAAACGAAAAGGCGGATAAGTTTGAAAAAGAGGTTGAATATCAAACTGTTAAGGCCAATGTAGATAGGATGCTTGAAGCCCTAAATAGGGACTTTTCCGAAGAAGAACTAAAAACAATGCAAGATGAAATTGATGAGATCAATAGAAAGCTTGCTTACGCAGATAGTTCGGTCAGGGGGTCTTTAGCAATTAAAGGACCTACGTTGACTGACAAGAGAGCTGAAATAAGAAGAATACGCGACCGTAGGTTAGAAGAGATAGAAAAGAGAGACGCAAAAGAGGAAGCCGCAAAACCAATAGAAGAGCTTCCTGTAAGAGAAATTGCTACAGCGACAAAGCCACTCCTACACTTATTTGGCAAGAAGGAGAAATACACCGTTGTGGCAAGAGATGTAATCGTGTCTACGGAAGGCATAAGTGATGGTTTTCCTTTCTCGAATGACGGAGGAAATCACGGGATATTCGCTCCGGATGATGTGCGATATGGCGAGGAGGTTAAAGAAGGGGATAAAGCGTTTAGAGCATATCTTGTGATGAAGAATAAGGATGGCTGGATAAGGATAATAGACGACGAAAGGGATTTAATAAAACTGGTCGGCTCAGGATATGTGTTTGAGGATGAGAACGGAGATTCGATATTTTCCGAAGAAGTTACAAGACTTGCGGAAAAAGGTGATTATAGACAAACATTGATTGAACATAGAATAGACGTAGCTGGAGAACAACGCCAGCAAATACTCGAGCAAATAAAAGAAACGGGAAAAATTACAGAAGAGAATATTCTTAGGCTGATTCTTTCTTCGAGTCAAACCCTGGGAGAGAATTTGGAAATTGAGGAAGCCGAGGCAAAGGTGTTTAAAACAAGGTCGGGCGATTTGAGAATACAACTTGGCTGGACAGGCCTAATTGGCAAGGGCTTCCCAATCCCTTATACTCTATGGCTTAACCTTACAAAAATAGACGACCCGGCCAAAAAGGCATATGTAGGGGAGGCAAAGGAGAAGTATTTTGCAACATATGATAGAATTAGAAATGTACAGGCCAGGAGAGTTGCTGATGTTCTTTCGGATATAGCCATGCTGCGGGAATTAAGGGCTCAGAAAATAGACATGGAAGCCGATAAAAACGCGATGAAAAAGGCCCTGGAAATAGAGAAGTCTCGAGGAATACCAGAAAATGTGGAATATATAAACGCAATCCTCGATTTAAATCAGGCGACGCTTAAGGAATTGGATAATAAGGAAAGTGATTTAGAGCTTAAAATACATTCAGCTATGGGTAAAGGTTCGAAGGGCAAGATTTTGACCGGCAAAGAAACCGGCTTAACAATGAGCCAGATAAAACAACTCTTGCGACAGAGCGATATAGATACAAATATAACCTACGCCGTTAAGGAAGCACAGCATCGGGTAAACTGGGCAGAGTGGAAGCAGGTCGAGGCAAAACTTCTTTCAGAAAGATGGAAGGGCATATACGGAATTAGCATTTTTGTCGGCGAATCGCCCCACGGCGGATATGCCGGCGCATTGCCAATTGTAGACTTTGAGGATGGAAGCAAAAGTCTCACGGAAGAAAGAGCGCAACTTATGAGATTCCAGCAGGATATAAACAAAAAATGGGTGGTTTATAATGCAAGACAAAAGAAGAAGATATTAGAAGAACTGCGTAGAAGGAATGAAGGAATAATAAAAACTTCCGAGAATTTGATTGCTGTTTTGGGAGAAGACGCAAGCGCCGCCGAAGATGATTGGCGTAACGGCCGTTTGGATTACAAGGCATTTGACAAAAAACACGCGAAATTAAAAATAGCACAATGGCAGCATTCGCTTCTTGCGGCTGAAAGGAATGCTATTGAGGCCGAATTAAAAATACTTCTTAGCGGGCTTGATACACAAATAAAAGATGAAGATAAAGTTAAACTTGAAAGAAAAGGCGGCGTTATAACTGTAGCCGATGTATTACGTTATGCGCGTTTAACCTCTCAAGATATAGGCGATATCAAAAGGGCAAGACTCGCCAAACGTGAGTTGGAGGAACTTCTTAAAGAAGCAAAAGAGAGAGGTGTCATTACTATTGAAAATATGGGCACAGGAGTCAATATTGGCGAAAGCTGGGAAAGCGACTGGAAGAGGACATCCTTCCCAAGATTGGGTACAGGACAAAGCGACTGGGGGATATTCTTCCTAAGATTTGGCGCAAAAGTTGACAGGACAAGGGATTTAAAAATACAGGTCTTGGAAACCGCCAAAAAAATATTAGACTACGAAGAAGAAAAAGCAAAGGGGCTCGTTGACAATCACTCTGTCAGAGCCCTTTTAAATTATAGAGATGCCGGGTTAAGAATTGGACATATGGGAAGACTCAAAGACTTGAGCAGACAGAATAGAGAAGCTGTTTATGGAGACGGGACAAGTACCGTTGACGAAAAAAGGCAAGCGGATATTTTGATAAAGCAGGCAGACCACTTTTCAGAAACCGCAAATAGCCATTTAGCCTCTGCTGCAAGTGGGATAGCAACATCAACACGCGTAGAAGAAATTAAGGGTATTTCAGGTATAGAGGACGTAGATTTGTTAAATCTATTATCCCAGACTGAGCTCGAAGTGCCGGGGATAAGGCTTAAGCTCCTGAAAGAACAGATGGAGATGGCAAAGAAAATGGTTGAGATTGCCAGAAAGGGCGACTCCTTCTCGGTTGATTTCTCCATGGCTCTGGCGAGAAGCTCAGGTTACGGCTACATATCCAGAGACATCGGGCTTAATGTCGGGCTTGGCCCGGATATACTCGGACCGTTTAAATATCTATTTATGAATGTTAAAGCCGAAGAGCTTAGCATGGAGCTGGTTGAAAAACTTTATCAGGAAGAAAAAGCCGAGCTCCAAAAAGAAGCAAGAGTGCTTGATGAGAAAGTTAAAGGATTGAGAAAAGAAACAAAAGTAGTAAAACAAAGAATTAGCGATTTAGAGGCAGAACTTGATTATTTGAAATCTAAGGTTATCACACTCAAGATGGTTGAAGCGGCTCGTCGCGGGGAAGCCGAACTTGATAAAACCGGACTGAGAGAAACTGAAATAGGCAGGGCGCCTGTGGAACTGAAACAGGCCGAGCTTGAACAGGCAAAAGATTACCTTAGACACAAACACTCTGAGCTAAATATAGCAGAATTTGAACGAAAGGCATACCAGGACATCGAACGCGCACCAAGAATGAGAGCATTATCGGTTAAGGAATCGGCAAAAATAGAAACCGGGTTAGAAAAGGTAAAACATGTCGTAGAATATTTTGACAAATTCTTATTTGGATACAAGGCAACATCAGAGTTTGTGTACTTTAGAGAATTACCTTCTGCCATAGAACCTTACCAGGCACATATCCAAAGCGTAATGACCGAGTTCCACAGACTTTTTGTATGGAATGAGGCCAATCAAGCTTATGAGGCTCGGGAATTCGATGGGGATACAGGAGAATCTCTATCAACACCGGAAGGCATTGAAAGACGGGATAATGTTCTTTATGAACTTGAGTATCTTGATGATGAAATAGAGTTAGTCGAACATTTAGAGAAGAAAAAAGCTGAATTGAAGAAATTAAAAGTTGAAACAGGTGCTTATTTTGGTCTCAGGTGGATATTCTACGATCCTACGGACACAGCCGGAGAGACTTTTCCGCTTGGTATTAGTGCAATAACCGAGAAATCCAGGGCAGAATATGAAAATGCTGCCAGGGAATATAACAAATTAAAGGCAGAGATAATAAAAAATGAAGAGCTCATAAAAGAATTAAGCCGTCTGGAGGAGAAAGCAGATGAGGAGCTGGATAAATTTGAGAAAGAAACACTTCCAAAATCAAGAGATAGGGAGGATAGAAATAGGAGAAACAAGTTAAGGGCATATATAAATCAGTTAAAGCAGCAAATTGAAGGAGCAAATACCGACTTAAACATAGCTAATGCAACGCTTCCATATGTAATGGATAAAATAGGTTCTGTGGAGGTAGAAACCGAAGAGGGCAAACGCGAAAAAATAAAACCAAGTAAACTAAAAGAACAATCTGAAAAGCAGTTTGCCGAACTCTGGGAAAATATAAAATCCGAAGACCCTACCTTAAAACGTCTGAAGGCGCTACAGGAAAAAGCCGCAATAGAATATAGAGCAACAGATTTTGTTCATACAAGGCTTTTACCCCCTATAGATGTAAAAGGCATTGTCGGTATTCCTGTTACAGAAGCTTCCGGCGACCTTATCTGGACATTATACGATTCAGGGCTCACCACCGCAAATAGGTTATTAGCATGGATAAAATGGCAGAGAAATAACTTAAAATCTATGAGCGCCAAAGAGGCCGAGAAAACAAACCTTAAACACATTTTCGATGAACTTGAGTCTGCTGCGGGGGGACTAACGAATGCAAAAGAAGCTAAAAATAGCTTCCTTGATTTACTGGCAAAAATTGTAAGTAAACCGGATGTTGGTAAGATAGAGCTGTATAATTTCATAGAGGTTGCTGAAAAAGCCCAGAAAGCAACGGTCCTATATGCGGATGCTTTTTCGCAGTATGACGAGGCAATGGCAAACTTTATCCTGTATTTAAAAACCAGAGGCGTTGACTATAAGAAATACCTTCCGACTAAAGAAGAACTTGAGACCAAAGTAAGACCAGATGGTGAAGTAATCCCTGATGCAGGTAAAGCCGATATTACAGGTGCCGTGGTTGATTACAAAGTACCGCCTGAAGTTATAAAAACAGAAGATATCCAGGCCGAAACAAATGTTGTTCTGGATAGATTTGGAGTCGATAAGTATCCAGAGATATTTGAGATAATGTCTCGTTCAGGATTTGCCGAGATGTTTAAGGATAGGTATAATAGAGGAGGCTATACTTCTTATGAAGCAGAAAGAGCATTATTTGCAATGTCCAGCTGGGGCCCAAGGATATTAAAAGATGCAGCCAGATTAAGAGAAAAGGGCATACACATCCCGGATTATTACGGAAGATTCCTCTATGAGGTTACAAGATTAGATAAATCCGGCAAAATAAACGATGCAAAGAAAGGTTATCCCGGATTATTTAATATGTTTGGCCTTGCTGATTACATTCAGTTTCAGGAAGAAGCGCTTATCAAAGCAAAATATGGCAGGTTTATGAAAACAAAAGTCGCTGGCTTCAAGGCAAAGAATGATGGTAGAGAACCAAAAAATCGAAAAGAATTAAATAAAATAAAGCAAGATGTAATCGAAGATATACATTACATCGCATTGAAATATTATGAGCTTCTCATTTCCCGAATTGAAGGCCCTCGCGACGAAGCTCGTGAAGCTCAAATCCGTGCACGCATTTCAGAATTAAGCATTAGAAAGACTCAAAGAGAAAAGGAGAGAGGATGGCTTGCAGTTCGCCCTATAGCCCAAAGCATTGCCGGAAGAGAGCTTGAGATTTATAACAACCTTTCCGACATATCTGTTTTGGACAGAGTCTATAGTTTCATGGTTATGCAAGGCATGGACTTAGACCAGCTTGAAAATGTAAAAGATGTAATGTTGTTAAAGCCGTTACTAAACGAGGCATTCGGCGATTACAGCAAGACGAAAGATGCTGCATTGAGAGAGGAGCTTGAACTTGACCGCCTGTTCAAAGTGACAAGGGCGTTATTGGAGGGATGCTACCCGGGACAGAGTTTAAAAGAGATATTTGGAAAAGATATTCCAAAAGAAGACCGCGATAAGAGATTTGAAGAAAAGCTGAATTACCTTAAAGATAAAATCATCCCGATGATGAAAGGACCTGATGGCAAATTCTTGAGCGATTATGAGCCTTCCTCCGTGTTGTGGGATGCGCTCTATTTCGCCAATAATCGCGGAAAGGCCTACCCGGCCAAGGATGCCGATGGAAGGCGGCTGACCTATTATGTAGACAGTGAGAAAGAGCAGGTATTCGTGCATTATGGCAGTGAAGATTTCGCAAGCGAAATATGGAATGGCACATTTGATGAAACAGCTTGGCAAGAGGGAGAAAAGCGCCCTATTGAGGGCTGGCTATATCAGAAGATAGAAGAGCCAGAAGTTCCTCCTCTGAAGCACGAAAAAAACGAGTTAAAACAGGATCTCGAAGAGATTAAAGGGATGCTTGAAACCCCTATACCGCAGAGTGTACCAGTATCCAAACTACACCAACTTGTAAATAACATCTTGCTTAGTAGCTTAGGTGCTGTCCCGGAAGATGGTATGGATTTAATGGGTATGAGGTGGGCTGCAGAAACTTATGAGGATAGCCAGGGTATAAGAGGCGTGATGAAAGATATATCTACGGGCGGTTTGCGGCTAAACGCCAATTTGAAAGGTCAACACCCTAACAGGAGTAAAGGTGAAGCCTACGTTGAATTCGCTTCTTCAAGAAATTTTAACGGTAAAAAAATACGTATGAAAATAAAGGTAGCTCCCGGATTTGCAGCCAATAGAATGAATGGAGTCCAGATCGCCTTGAAGGATAATAACTGGAAAAACCAATATAGACGATGGGTAAATGTTGAGGAATCAGGAAAATGGATTACAGTTGAATATATACCGACACCTTATGATGTAGATCAACAGGGGGGCACTGATAGAGGCTTTGACCTATCAAACATAAAAAGAATTATTGTCAAATTTGCTATGAATGATTCTACTCAAGATGAGTTTAAGGGTATCCTTGAGGTGAAAGATGTAGAGATTGTAGACGCGGAGGAAAAAATAGAAAAAGCTGAACAGGTAGAACTTTATAGAGATGAACCTATTACAGTCGAGCCAAAATCGATAGAAACATTCGTGGAAAAGTCAGGCGCGAGTTTCTATTTAGAACAATACGAAAGGACCATTGGTACACCAGACGGAGTAAGTGCCCATTACAAAGAAATTTTAGATCAGTTTAAAACACTAAATGTTAGAACTGCAAGGGTCTGGTTGACAATCGGCTCTAAGGACTCAAGTGGAATACAATACTCAGGGGATGGCACTCCCGTAGGATGGAAGAATGAAAAACTTGCCATACAAGACTTAGTTACGTTAATACGAATAGCAAAAGAGACAAACACAAAATTAGTGCTTGTATTGCATAATTTCGATTTAGCCCAAAAACACAAAGACGTCTTGGAAGACCCTGCCAAGAGAGAGAAGATGATAGAACTTGATAGGGTCCTACTTAAGAAGGCATTTGAAAAGTTGGGCAGTGATACTAAATATATCGAAGCCATAGAAACTATGAATGAACCGGATAATGCCGATACATCTACCGCCAATACTCAGAAATTCGTAAAAGCAGGCAATGTAATGGTAAGGAAAACCACAGGAAAACCGATTAGTTTAGGGCCGGGTAAAATAGAAAATGGCGGATACTGGATTCATATGTTGAAACCAGGTGATATCTTCCAGATACATTGGTATTACGTTTTCCATGAAAGGCCTTATGGCAAACCCATGTTTAGTGAGTTAAAACGTAATATAGGCGAACTTAACATACCAGATGGCGTACGCGTTGTTATAGGCGAAGCACAGCCTAATATAGGAAGCAGGTCTATTATCCCAGGCGCTTTTGACGCCGCGAGAGAATCAGGCGCAGAAGGGGTATGGTTCTGGGATGAATCCGACAGTAAGTTGTCCCCTCAATTTATATTTGATGAAAATGATTATAGAAGGACTATAGAGCAAAGAAAAGAGGATAAAAGAGCCCCTGATATAAAACCAGAGGTAGAGAAAGAAAAACCCATCCCCACAAAACCACCTGTAAAAAAACCAGCTAAAAAAGAAGTACCACCTAAAGTAGAAGAAAAAATTATGCGGCCTGTAGAAAAGCCCAAACCAGCTATGCCTACCGTGGAAATAGAAAGAAAACCTTTAAGAGATGTATTAGAAGAGCTTGGACAGTATATAACTGATGGAAGATTGGTGGAAGCTCAAAATGCAATTCAGGAGTTAATATCTTCACCGGATGTAAGCAGCAAAGTACGCGACCAGTTAGAAAAATTATCAGCCAAACTCCAAGTGAATATAAGAGCCGTTGGACTTTCTGAAGCAGACCACCAGTTTGAATTACCCGACGGCAGAATTATCGAGTTGAAATCAACTGTTAGGATACCAGTGACAGTATTTGATAAAGATGGAAATGAAATTGGTATATCTTACCTATATAGAGTAGGTAATGAAACCAAATTATCCATTACGCCAGAAATTGTTAAAATCAACGAAGTTAAACACCGACAAGTAGAGGAAGTTTGGGTTACCTTCTTCGATGAGCGAGGAAAAGCTATAAGGACAGAAGGGTGGCTAGCCCGCATCAGCCGTGAGGATGCCTTGCTGGTTGCTTTGCCTGGCGCTGAAGCGCCGATATTGAGGGAAACTTATAGATACACGTATGACGAGAAGAATGGCACAAAAGAGATAGAGGGCGAAAGATACGACCTTTTCACGGGTGAGGTCAACTACAGAGAGTCGCTTGTAAACGATGCCAATGATGTAATACTTGCCAAGACAATACGAGATTCATCAGTGTCTGAGACGTATACGAAAAAGACCCTCTATAGAAGAAATCCCGAGACAAATGAGATAACCGAGCAGAATTTCACGATTTTGACTGCCGATGAAGTGGAACATTTGTCTTCGGAGGCAAAGTACAAATATAAAGGCAAGGATGAGTTCGGAGAGGAGATATGGGATAGAACTTCATTTGTGAACTATGATACAGGCGTTACAAGCGAGAAACAAGAACCGGTAGAGATTGAAGGCAAAATGGTGCCTGTCGAAACAGGTATAGACATAGAAGGTAGAAAATATATCAATACAGGTGGTTCATTCCACTATGAATATACGAGCAGAGATAGAGGAGTTGACTATGACGGCACTGCATTTACTGTTGACGTAGTTGAACATGGCAAGCCAGGAGTTTTCACTCCGGTTAAGTTGGGCGAAAGCACAGTTAGGCAGCGTGGCCGGATTCTCCGAACGCAAGATGCGCAGGTTATACCCAACAATACTAGTTTTGAAGGCAGAACTTTCAGTTTTCCGGAAGGCACATTTCCGGAGGGTATAGATGTAAACGAGACTACATATGAACTTACCCTACCTAAAGCCTTGTATAAGTATCACGTAACACAAGGATTCAATTACGAAACAAATGAAGTATTTATTGCGGAAGAACAGAGAATCATTATGGATGAAGAGGAACGATTGTTATACAAAGTTGTAACTAATTTCGAAGAAGGAAAAGAAAAGGGGCAAACTGAGATTTATCGATATCATCCAACATACAGAGTGAATGAAAGAGAATATAATGATGTTATTGAAACCAAGATTTACGACAGAGAAGGGAATGAAATCGCGCATAGGTTCCACCAGGTTATCTTCGACATACGCAATAGAGAAAAAGACATATGGAATCTCTTGACCTCGGACGAAATCGTAGAAGTGACCGAACATAATTATACCGACAATACAGATGAAATAAAGAAGCTTAGAGTCGGAAAGACAATAGAGATAAGAGAAGACGGCTCGCGAAGGATAAGAGAAACACGCAAATCCGAAGACGGTAAAGTCGAAACAACCGTAATTGCGGAAAAAGACCTTTTTGGAAATGTGTTATCCATTTCCTCAAGCGGCACCATCATTAACGAAGACAGCTCAAAGACGAGCTTTATTCCTCATATATATGAACCCACGCCTATTACGGAAGAAACCAGAGAACTGAAGAATGCGTCAGGCCAAGTGGTTGCCTACATTTCTGAAGGAAAAGCAATCTTTACCATAGGGCCGGAAAGTAAGCCTTCCGAACCTATCGTAATACCCAGAGGAGCGCGATGGATTCTTCAGACGAAGCGAGATATGGCTAAAGAAGAGGTATCATTCGGTATATATGATGCCTACGGAAAACAGATATATCAGGACATAACTGCAAGGTTCTATGACCTTAGTAGCCCCGGTAAAATACTGGGTATATTGCATCAGATACTAATCTACAACCCCGAAGATAATACAGTGAAGGAACACGCTACATATAGGGAAACTGAGGCAGGAGAAGAGGTTCCAATAGTTGAAAAGACATCAACCTTGATAAGGTATAAAGACTCAGAGATGGACGACGAATGGCTTTTGATTATAGAAAAGTCGCCTAGAAAGCTATACGAAACAGAATATGTTTATCAGATATACAACACCGCTGATGGAGACCGATTTGGCAGGATGCCTATTGCAAGTGAATCATGGAATCTGGAGGATAGCAAAAGAGGCGAACTACTGGAACGCGTAAAGTTCTTGTATGACAAGGAACATGATGAACGGTTGATAATAGATATGGCCAATAGGGCAGGCCCTGATGGAAGGGAAATTCCTGTCGAAGCCGAGTTGGAAGAAGGACAAATAGTAACAGGCCTTGTTACTTACCTGATGGAAGAAAAGGAATTTGAATCGGAGCAGTGGCGCGCTCCTCTTCTAAGATTGGAAGACGGAAGGTTTCACCTCGATTATTCAAAGGGCGACCTCCTTGTCCAAAGAGACCGGTTCGATAATGAATATTATATCACCATGCACTTAAACAGAAACCCGGATACAAAAAAGTATTCTGTAAGAAGCGCATATAAAGGCAAAGGCGTCTACGAGTTCTATGGCGTATATGGAAAAAGGAGAATCAGGGAATTTTTTGGACTTGACCCAGAACGCATTATTATAAATCCAGATACGGGTGAATATGTGGGTATAAAGGATAGTAAAAAGCCGGGTGATATCGAGATAACAAAATTTCTATATGATTCAGCCGATTCGGACAATGTTTATAGTATGCCTTTAACCGGCCCGGATTACGAGAGCGGATACTTCTATCTCAACAAGAACATAAGGGGCGAAATCCGTCTGATTATGAAACTTAAGTTAAAGCCAGACGTAACGTTCGAGGAAATAATTGAACGCGCACAAACAAGAAAATCCGATAAGCCGAGCGCAGAAGTAACTATGTTCGATTCAACGGACGCGGTGGCGCAATCGCTTTATGCATATCCCAGAGAAGCTATGACTTATCCTGGAACGAACCTCCCGGTCGTATTTTCCATCGAAGAGCCGGGCGGGAAGGTCCAGGATATATATATGTACCCTCTTCTGGATGAGAAGAAGGGGCTGGTTGATAAAACTCGCGGGACGAGACTCCTTGTCAAAAAAACCACCACTCCCGCCGCCAAAGAGGTTGAGTTGGATGCAGGCGGAGTTGAAAACATTACTTCCCTGGATGGCATTACAGCTCTTGACGGCACGCCTTTCGCCGATTTCAAAGGGCCGCTAAAATACTTGGTAGAAGAAGATGTGCACTGGGTTAAAACCGGGATAACAGAGGATAATCTTCAATCGATATCCAAAAAGAGTGGTTTGTCTTTGACGCAAGAAGACTTAGATTCTATATATATAGAGTATTTCAATCCAGACGGTTCACCCGCAAAAGGACCATTCGGATTTGAATTAGGTACGAATGATGCGATGCGCGAAAAACTGGAAAAAACAGTAAGAGCCAGAGCGCCTGATTTTGAACTGCCCAACAACAGAGATCTTCTTAACAAAATATACGACATAAGAACGAGAAATACCTTAAGTCAAGCCCAATTAGATTACTTCATCTCCCGCTCGAGCCAGCTTAAAAAAGTTTTCTTCCAGTATCTAAAGACCCATTTAGCCAATAAAAGATTATCCGACCGCGCCTATAATCAAGACTTCTATAATAAAACTTGTCTCGATGCCTTTATGTGGTTTACAGAGCAAATTCTTTTTGCCAGCCACCCAGAGCTATCTTTCTATTCAGGCGATTTAGATAAACTAGCGGAAGGTATAGTAAAGATAGGTAGATGGGATATTACTGTTGAGGCCATGAATTTTGTATTAAATAATGAGAGCGAACTCAGAGAATTGGAGGGAAGTAGGGCAACGAAGAAGGCTATTGAAATGTATCTGGCAACTCTCCATGAGAAGGCCGTTTCACAATTAAAACAGAATCTGACTGATGAAAAGATGAAAGAAGAAATGAGAGAAGCCCTTAATCTTGCAATCGTTACACATGAAAAGATAACAGGAGAGAAACCGGCGGGTTATGAAGAAGCATGGAAAAAAATCAGCGATGAAATGCAACTAAACAGACTGAAATTCTTAAGCAAGGCTCTAATTCCGCTTGGTATACTTATAGGATTAGGTACTTTTATCTTTATGTATTTTAGAAAAAGAACCGCGGCAGTATCAAAACAACTTAGAAAACAGAGAAAAGAGGCCATCAGTGAAGTCCGAGAAGAAAAAGAAACGGGACTACCCAAAGCCAGAGCCTTACCTCCTCAAGTTACCACACCACAACCTCTACCTGCAGGCGCTGAAGCAAAATTAGCCGAACACAGTAAAAAGCTCGAAGATACAAAAAAACTAATCCTTAGTTTTAATAAACCTGTAAACGCAGCGATTGAAAAAGCTATGTCAATAATAAATAATCCGAAGAGAATTAACATATTTGATACACAACAATTTCTGCCGATAGATACCAGGAATTTCAAATGGGAGAAGAAAGACACTGAAAATGGTTACACCATTTACAAAAAGCACTTTGCGTCAGAAGAGGTACTCAGGGCATTCAATATTGTCTTTTCTGACGACCAAACAAGAGCATATATAAAAGAACTGGATAACAAAGGAGATGTAAAAACAGAATATATCTACTACACTAACGGCAAGACAGACTGGGATAATAAGAATAACTGGGTAATAAGAGAGGTGGAAGAAGGCAGCGTTACTCATAATTACTCAGATTTACACAACGGACGCTTTGAAATAAGTGTTTTTATGCAGGAGGGCAAAGAAAAAACAAGAATAGGTTCTTGCCGGTTTAATACATCAGGATATCCAAACGATAAGACAAAATGGCATTTTGACGATAAGTACGAGCAACGACGCGCTGCGGCAATAACGATTAAGCTTGCTTCACTGCAACTGCAGAAGAAGTTGGAAGAAGCGATAAAAGAAGATCCTTCTTTGAAGAAACTTCTTTCACCTGTGAGTTTACATCAGTCATTTGGCCCTCCGGGTCTTTACCTAAGAGAAGGCGGAAGGACAAGAACGCTGGATTTGCATACCACGCTGCAACTGGCTGAAAAAGAGATGGACCTTGTATTAGATGCAGCTACGGGAAGGGACAGCAGTATCTATTTTGGCCATGAGAAGAAAACAGACTTTAATCCTGCAAGCCTTACACTCTGGGCAGATGTGTTTGAAGAGGTTGAATATACCGATGGCAAAGAAGATATAAAATGGCAAGGCGTTATGCCTGTAGGCGTTAAGGGCGTTGAAGGTAAAAAGCCGGTTCCCACAGGGCGCAAAAAAGGAAAGGGCGTAAAATTAACGACATTTGAGACATTAACGCCATTAATAGCGGGATTTGCTATGAGGCTTGATTTGGCCCAGGATATTCTTAGCAGGAGATTCTCCGGAGCTTCTCAGGAACTTATAACTGTTAATGAAGCCATAGAGCAGGCGACAACAACAAGAAAAGCCGTGCAGGAAACATACGTAGGGCACCTGGAAGAGATGGGAGACCACTCTTCACGGCAACCCCTGCGCGAGAGGCACAAATGGAGAATATGGACAATACCTATCCTGACATTCGCCGTTATATTTGTGTTAGGTATAGTAGTATTTTATTTTCTACCTCGGCATTTCCCCGGCATATCCAATTTCCCGCCAATATCTGAGATACAAAATGTAGGAATCTGGGAAATGGGAATGGTTGTTATCGGTATATTTTTCGTTTCAAAAACATTCTTTACTTTACTATTCTGGTCGCTTACCCTTACTGTGCTCCAGAAGCTTCATATCGGAACGACGGGTGTTTACAATCGTTCAGGCGCAATAGAAGTTACTGATGAAGATATCGGAGTTTCTGTGCCTAACAGGGTTATGAAGGATGCAATTGAAGAACTAGGTATCGGCGTTAAAGGCAAAACCTCCGAAGAGATTATTCAGGAGTTGTCTGAGCCATATACAGGCATAACCGGTCTCGCCAGTAGAGCGCGAACTCATACGATAAAGTCACAGAGACCGATAAACCAACTGAAATTAAGCTCTACCGCAAGGCCGTTTTTCTTTGTTTATCTTAATAGTTTACCAAGAGGGATGTTAATAGAAGCGCTACTCTCTATAGATGCAATACAAAGCAATGCGATATTAAGAGATGCCCTTACGCGCGAATTACAGGACACACGCAATGCTAATGTAAAAATAAAAATAAACAACAAAGACCTGCTTGAAAAGGTGGAATCAGTATTAGGCGCTGATGGAGCCGATAACGTCTATAAGAGCTTATACAATATGAGAGGACTATTTATTCATGTTGCGCGATGCACACCTTCTTACGGAGAACCATTTATTATAGAACGAGTAAATAAATCAGCGCTTATTACCGACTATCCTAACATTACAGTATGGCCGGCCCTTGTAGAGCACGACACCCCCACGACAAACAGATTTACACAACTTATAAAAGAGGGACGATTAGAGCAGGGCAAGGTTTACGCATTCCTATCAAGTCAGAAAGGCGCGCAGCTTTCCGGCGTCCCCTTATTTATCCACGTAGATAGGCGCTTCAAGAACGGATGGAAGTTGGTTGACAGGATGCCGGAGACAAAATCTGTTGCTACGGGTTATTCAATCGCCTTTATGGAAACAGCTGCTGCCGGAAAAGCGCCTGGCTTTGAAAGCGTTCAAGACAACCCCGTTCATGTCATGGAGATTCTCGACGTCGAGGATGTTACCGGCGGATTGCAGGTATGGGGTATAGCGACGGCATTCAGGAGAAACACGACACTGGTAGATTACCTTATCGAGCATGTCCTGCGTTACGGTTACGATTCGTTGACGCCGAGTGTATTAAAGAAACAAAACCGCGAACTTTATGACGCCAGCATGCGCCTGGGAATAGACCTCTTCAAAATAAAGAAAAAATTGAAAGAGTATGAAAAATTAAAAAAGAAATTAAGCGAAAAATCGAAAAATAACGCCTATATCCGACATATTGAAGAAGAAATATTCGATGGCATCTATGCCAAGCTACCATACGAATTTAAGACCGAAGAGTTACGAAAAGCATATCCGGATAGAGAAAAGCTTAAGTGGGTTATATCCGAATTTAAAGAGAGCCAGAGGAGGGCAATCCTTCAGGGCATACTGCGTTTAAGTCCATATACTAGCGAAAACCCGTTTTCGGTTCAGGATTACGGGCCGTGGTCATTCATAAAGAGGGGTTTGCTGGCATACAGGAGCTGGGTAAGTATATTATTCGCATTTACAGCTGGAGCAGTAACCATTCCTGTGGTTATTTTGGTAGCATTTTTATCCGGCAGCTATGTGCTAGCGTTTGTTGTTGCATTCTTAGTATTTCCCCCATTGTGGTTTATAGGGCATTACTCAGGATATAGATTGATAGAGAATTTAAGACGTAGATCTGATTGGGTTGAACGATATTTAATAAACAGAAAAAATCCTTTCCCGCTTGATGGAACCACAAATTCATTTTTGGTGCAGGCCCTCACCGGCCAGGACACGCCAAGAGGTGAATTGCAAAAGCAGCTTTTTGCATACAAAAAAGAACTTTACGCAAAAGGCGAAAAAGATGTTAAAGCACAAAAGGCCCTTGAACTTATGGCGTTACTACATAAATACAGAGCACTCAATATACATGACCCGAGCAATATCATCGAGGATGCAAACTATGCCGACATCATACCGGAAACTGACCATACGGCCGGATATTTACGTGGATTCGGCATGGAAACACGCGAAAAGGATTTGCCGACTCTTGGACCGGAATTCTGGTATCAACGCCAGCGATGGATTACAGTTACGCCTACAGGAAGAGCGCTGGAATACCTGCCTGACTCAATGGCTTTCTGGGGCGGCTTGGTTGGTATGGGCCTCGGAGGCGCAATCTTGGGTTCTCGAGGCGACTGGGGTGTTGTGCTTGGAATAACGGGTGTTATTGTAGGATTTGTTGCAGGCACCTATCTTTTCCGAGGGATAGGGTTTGGAATAGAATGGATGAAAAAGAAACTCCATATTGTGAAATACCCGGAACAGAAGACAAGTGTTTTTAAAGCATTAGGATTTACCCAATTCTTTGCATATATCTTTATGCTTTATGGTCTCCCATCCACTGTCAAGACAACTTTTATATACGCACTTACGTTATTTTTCGGAACTATTTTTGGTATGCACCTTATGGGAATAGAATCACCCGTTGTGGCACTTTCGCTCAAACTGCTTCCGCCGATGTTATGGTGGATAGCAAGTATAACAGTGGGTATTATATTATTTATCATACCGGGATACCTAATTTGGGTACAGGCCGTTGCAGGTGCATTATTATCAGGCGAAGACGATGAGGAACAAGTAAGGATTTCGCTCAATAGGAATAAAGAGACAGCCGAAAAGTTCCAGAATTACAGTATAGCCAAAAAAATAGACGAGGCAATAGATATCCTAAAGAATAAGCTGCAGGACCAGGCTGCGCGGAAGAAAGTTGCGGATGAATTGGAAGCCCTTATATATGCTCTTTCCCGGGACCATGATGGTATTGTCTATACCCCTAAGGAGAGGGAGGAACGAATTTTTGATGAACCAACACCTGAAAATCTCGAAAGAGACATAAATATACGGTTATTTATAGATGTGCTGCGGGATAGCTCTATTACAGGGAGGGCGGAGCTTGATGAAGTTATAAGGAAAGCGAAGCGTGTTTCAAGCGATAGGAAAAACAAGTTAATCAAGGATGTAAAAGAGCGCGCGAATGCCTTGAAGGTGGTAAAAGGGATTATGGGAACTGCCGAAGGAAAGGATATAGATGAAGCTAAAAAATTGGAGTTTATAAAGTACGAACTCACACAAAAAATAAAAAATACCGGTAAAGGTAATACTTTTGAGATACGGGAATTAAAGATATTACAAAAAGTCTTCAATAACTGCACAAGCTTAAAAGAGATAAAGAGCGCGCATAAAAAAGAAAGCGACTGGCTCGATAAGACAATTAAAGAGAAAATGAGAGAAATGCAAGACCGATTGGACAAATACACAGAAGGCCGGGTTGAGGTTGGCTTCAAGACGTTACTCTTCGGAGGCATATTGCCTATCGCAGCAGCAGCGGGATTGGTTATCGGCGGCTTCATTACCTGGGTCGGCGCGCTTCCTATATTCATTATAGGAGCAGCTGTTATTATATTGGTTATTCTGTCATACGCAGGTAAGCATATAAAACTAGGAAAAATGGCTTATTATTATGCGCATACGCTCGCGGCAAGTTTCTATGTGGGATGGTTTTACTACACCCATATGATACCGGCTAGCTATCTTACCCTGAAACAGTTACGCATGAAACGAGACAGTTACTGGTCAAGGACCTCTCACGAGGAGAAGGAAGTGCTTGTTGATGACCACTATAGCTATTGGGAACAAATAAAGAATCGAGGAAAGACCTTTTACGTAAACGTGAAGCATAAATATCTACTTTATTTTATTATAACGGTGTTACCTGCGTTAATTATCTTCGGTATACCTTTCATGATGCGCGTAGAAGAGGCCAAAAAGGATAGGTATATAAATGCAGATATTATTCCATATAGCCAGATGTACTATCTGATGTCAGAAGAAAAACCAGAGAATACATCTGTATTGTACGCATGGGGCGGGATAACACCGGAAGCAAAGAGATTACCTCCTGAATCCTGGATAGAGGCGCTTGATAGAATGAAGGAAGAGGGATTCGATATTGGAAATAAAGAAGACCTGGCGCGTTTAAAGAAGAAGCTAATAGAAAGATTTACCGCGTGTCCGTATCCTAACGGTAGAAAGGATTTATCCAGTTGGATTTTATTTAACACGGATTTATTGATTTTAAGGCATCACATGTATGTTTGGTCTCAGCAAGGGACGGCAGAAGCCGAAAGAGAGGCCAAAAATGTTAGAAAGTTTTATGAAAATGGTCTGAAATTCTTTGCCTATGATAAGGGTGAACGCGAAAGGATTTTAAGAATTTTAGCGGTTTTAGATGCAAGGGAAAATATGCGCCAGGAATTAAAACCCAGGAGGCTCGAAGCAGATTGGGAATTCATATTGCTGCAGTTAGAGGCGTATAGAAAGATGATAGAGGAAGAATATAGAAAGACTGAAAATGAAAGACATAGAGAGGAATACCATAATCTATTATCTATGATTGAAGATAGGCTACACGCTTCCCGATTGCCAAGCCTCCAAACAAAG
>JAUWBJ010000045.1 GCA_030605095.1 Candidatus Omnitrophota bacterium
TTTTGTTCTCGAGGGCAAGATACGAGGAGAGGTTTATAGCGCTTGTCGTATTGTGAGATATAAAAGCGCCGTCGCCGCAAATGAAATTATGGTATTTCTCGACAGTTAGGTCGTATACATAGCCGTTGTATTTATAGGGCCTCACGGATTTAATCTTGTCCCAAAAGATATCTGATTCGGACAATTTTTTCAGATAACAAAATTCTTTTTCTTCCACCTTGTTTTCTAAAAGAGATGTAACCTTGCCAACCGCTGACCTCGAGGGTATGGAATTAAAGCATTCATAGTCAGAAATTGTCCCGCCGATACCAAGCTCATCCTGAAACAGATAATTTCTTGACCTGGCTTCTCGTAAAATTTTGTTGATAGGAATAATATCGATATTTGTATTAGCTTTATCTGATAGTTGTTTTATGAGAGCTCTTTTTTTATAACTAATGCTTGGACAGCAGTGTGTATATATTTTTTTAATATTCTCTACGCCTGTTATTGTGATTGTAAAATAAGTCCTTTTCTTGGGCTTTGTTGAATTCGTTGCCTTGGAAGTTCCATAGGATATCGAGCTTATTATACCAAATCGAAGAAAGGCGTATTGCAGACGACGGATATTTTCTTCACTAGCGCTTGTAATTCTAATAGTGGATCGACGGCTCGAAATATATCCTTCGCAGTCTAAATATGTAGACAAATAAGCGGACAATATAGGATGCCCGGCGCACAGAATAGCATTGGGGATTTTTACTCTATTTGACTTACCACCACAATATCGTGGTATTTCAAAAATGTCTTCGAGTATCTTTACGAATGTGCCTGCACGTAAAATTGTTATACTAATCAATTTTTTTCTGGTGATATCTTTCTTCCATATTAAGTTAAATCTGGAGCAGAAATGTTCAACGAGTGATATAATATGCTCACTTTTGTTTTGTATAACAATGCGTGCTGAATTAATATGGCCTTCAGCGATTATAATAGCTATGCATCTTGCGATTTCCTGGTCTAATAATGTATTCCAATGAAACGTGTCACATATATGACCTGTCTTGTTTCTATAGCTGAGCCCAACTATATCATCGCAACTCATTGTACCTAAAGAAGTTAAATAATTAAAAGATTTTGAATTGATTCCATATCTTATCATTTCATCAATAAAAATGTCTTTATTGAGCGAAAATAAAAATTCATTACGGAATTGTCTCTTTGTGCGTATAATTATCTGCTTAGCGCCCCAGTTACGTAGTAATAAATAACAAAAATTTTTTTGAAATTTTTCACACAACTCCTTAAAAGTAAGTTTCCCTTTTTGCAATAGAAATAATGCAAATTTATCTTTAATACTCGTTGAGAGTTGTAAGATTAATTCGAGATGCTCTTCTATTATCTTTCTTCCTCTATCCCCTGACAATATGACAGAGATTTGTTCGGATAAAAGACTTGAGAGAGGTGTGGCTTTATGCTGAATGGGAAGTGTTCTTGCGGCTGCTATAAAATTCCCTTTTTTTAAACCGCTGGCCTTAACCCAGGCAATTCTACCACCAGAAATGCTTATTAAAGGATGTTCCGGGGTTACTGCTATATGGTTTCCTCGTTCTGTCAATATGCTGTATATTATATCAGAATAACCTCTGTATAACTTCGATATACGGGCGGGTGTAAGTTTCAGATTTTCATCTAATGCCAAAATATCTATGGGGGTCTTGGGGGTTAAATATAGATCTTTGCAGGTTGATGTAACGTGTGGATTGTCTTGCAGGCAGTTATCAAATAAACTATAGGCGTATTCTATTCTTCCGGTTGCTAATAAAATTTTTGTCCCGGGCTCAACACACTTTGCTACGCCGCCTTTTTGATTACAAATCGCTATTGTCCGCGCCATTTCACCTCAAATTTAGGAACCTTTCCCACACCTACGCGGTATGTTCCAGGTTTCCACGTGGAAACTCTATATTTTATATTAAGTTTACCTGAGATATGTCAAAACGTCAAGTTTTCTTCTTGACAATAACTTTTATTTTGGCGGGTTCAGCGCCTTCCATCCCGAATAGGCCTTTGTGTTCTTCACGTAAAATCTTTATCTCAACGTCTTCTTTTTTTACCTTGAGCTTCTCAAGAGCTATTCTTATTGCCTCTTTGGTCGTTTTTGCCTCTACTTCAATAATTCTATCTTTCACTTGAACGACCTCCTCATAGTGGAATGCTCTACAACCATCAGTACTGTATTTGTCAGCCAATAAAGAACCAGACCAGAGGGGAAATTATAGAATAGAAATCCGAAAAATAGCGGGAAGAAAATCAGCATAAACTTCTGTTGTTGCTGTTGTTCTTTGCTTGCGACGATTGTGCTTTTAGTGGAGATTTTCTGCTGGAAAAACATTGCTCCTACCATAAGCAGGGGTAGTATGTGGATCTCGTTACCCAAAAAGGGTAAATTAAAAGGTATGCGCACAAAGTCAGGGTTCGATAAGTCCTTTATCCATAAGAAGTTAGCTCCTTTTAATTCAATAGACCGAATCAATCCCTGATACAGTGCAATGAATATCGGCATCTGTACTAAAAGCGGCAGGCATCCCCCTAATGGATTTATATTATACTCCTTGTAGATCCCGGCCAATTCTTTATTCAATTTCTGGGGGTTGTCCTTATGAACCTTTCTTAATTTCTCTATATGGGGTTGAACCTCCTGTATTTTTCTCATAGAAAGAAAGCTTTTTCTGGTTAAGGGAAAAAGAACCATATTAATAAGAAATGTGAGCAATATAATTGCGACGCCCCAATTTCTTACTACTTTATGAAACGTTCTTAATATCGTGAGTAAAAATTTACTTATTCCGCCAAATACGCCATAACTTATGATTTGTTCCAACCCAAAGCCTACTTTGCTCAATCTAGCAATATCATTAGGGCCGATATATAGAATATAAGAATCCGCTATTGTTGCGCCGGGATAGATAGGAATTCTTTTTGTCCTTATTCCGCTGGCTAAATCGGATTTATTAATCTGTTTTAATATAACACCTTCTACGTCCTGCTGTGGTTTGAGAACGATAGAGAAGTACCTTTCCTTGACGCCTGTCCACGAGATAATACCTTTAATAAATGAATCTCCGTTCTTTACCCTCGTATTTCTTACAATCTTGCCGTCTACCATCGAATCTATTTCTATAAATCTTCTTCCCATAACCGAGCCTGTTGGCTGAAGGCCAGAGGCTCCTAAAACATCGTAATCTCTATAGATCGTAGCATCCCCCAAATTCTGAATTGATATACGTAACTCTATGTAATCATTGGTGTTATGAAAATAATATTCCTTGACAAGTTTAAACCTGCCGGGAACCGAATAAGTATATGCAATTTCGTTTCTGGATTTCTTGGCCAGATTAAACTCGCATTTACTAAGGTCTTCTATCAATGTCCTGCTTTCCATAGAAAAGATTGCCCTATCCCCTTCTATATCTCTGACCAAATGCAAAGGAGAAACAGCGTCGGAATCGGTATATTCTTTCAGTTTAATATCCTTTAAAGAGCCGCCTTTATTTATAAAAGTCAGAATATATTTTTCTGTTTCTATTACAGTCTTTTCCTCTTTAAATATTTCTTCCACCTCATCCTTCCCTCTCTCCTTTGGGGAGAGGATTTGAGTAAGGGGTAGAGGGGATTCTGTACTGATTATTTTCTCTCCCCTTTGGGAAGAAGGTAAAGATGAGGGGGATTGTATTTTTTTTGGTGGTTTAAATAAAAATTGGAACGTGCTTATGACTAAAATTGATAAAACTATGGCTATAATAAGTCGTTTTTCCATCTGTTTATTCTACCGGATCGTATCCACCCCGGTGAAAGGGGTGGCATTTTAAAACCCTCTTTGTGCTTTTAAAAATTCCTTTAATTACACCGAATTTCTGGAGGCACTCCAGGCTATATTCCGAGCAGGTTGGATAAAATCTACATGTCTGTAACTTCAATGGTGATAAATAGTTACGATAAAAATTTAGGATAAAAATAAATAGGCGTTTAATCATATGTTTACATAACGCGATTTTGTTATTAAATACTTTAACTCTTTGACAACTTTATTGATATTTGAGTGGGGATAGGCTCGTCTCGAGGCAACAACAAAGTCATATCCTTTAAAACAGGCACTCAATTCTTTTTTAAACAATTCTTTCATTACTCTCCTTAATCTGTTCCTTCTCGTGGCAAGTTTAAAATGGGCTTTTGAAATTGCTATACCGATTCTTGCCTGCTTACCGGTCAGGCAGGCCTGCCGCAATAAATTTTTATGTATATATAAAACAAAGTGAGGGCTTAAAAATCTTTTGCCCTCTTTGAATACTTTTCTAAAATCCGCCGATCTTCGAAGACGAAGTTTTTCTTTCATTAAATGGTTAATCTTTTATGTTTTTTTCTTCTCCGCCTTCTCAGTATTGCCCGTCCTGCCTTTGTGCGCATTCGACGACGAAATCCGTGCCTGCGTTTCCCTTTCAGGTTCGATTTTGGCTTTAATGTCTTTTTCATAGGGAGTTAATTATAACATAATTTTTGTTCCAGTCAAGGAGAAACTGATTCTACTTTTTGAATTTCTACTGCAGTCGGTTCCGCGAGGCAAATCCGAAGCGAAATTGAAACTTGTAAAAAATCTCTTGCAAAAAATTATTGTTTTGATATAATTGTTGCATCCCGTGGCGGGGATATATGAAGGGAATAGTATGAGGGCAGATTTCATTGTCTTAAGTAGTGTCATGCAGAAACCTGTCCCCGTTAAGAGTCCCCGCGCGAGCAGAAACATATCCCCGGCCCTGTGGATAACTTGTGAATAAGTTGTATATCTATATTGAATTACCCGGTAGAAGGGTGTGGATAACTTATGGAAAATAGCCACATCGAATTGTGGAACAATCTTCTAGCCCGCCTAAAAAATGAGGTCGGTGAACAAGCGTTTAACGCCTGGTTCGTGCCGATAACACCCCTTTCTCTTTCAGATGACAAGCTAACGCTCGGGGTCCCTAATAAATTTTTTAGAGAGTGGGTTATGGAAAGATATATAGGCCTTCTAAATTCCAACCTGACCAGAATAGCCAATAAGAAAATAGGCGTGGAGTTTGTCGTTTTGCCGCCCCAAGAATCCCCGGCTCCAAAACCCGAGGCCCATAAGGGATGGTTCAGGTCTGTATTTCCACGGCAGGTCGGAGAGGTTCCTCTCGAGGAGACGCGTTTAAACTCAAAATATTCTTTTGAAAACTTCGTTGTAGGCCCCGGCAATAGATTCGCCCATGCCGCTTCCCTGGCCATTACGGAATCCCCTGCCAGGGCATATAATCCTCTTTTTATATATGGCGGCGTAGGCCTGGGGAAAACTCATCTTATGTACGCAATGGGGAATGAATTGATTAAAAGATCCGCAAAAACAAAAATTCTTTACATATCAAGCGAAGAATTTACAAACCAGCTGATAAGCGCCATACAGCACAGAACAACGCCCAAGTTCCGGCAAAGGTACAGAAATGTCGATGTGCTTTTAATCGACGATATACACTTTATAGCCGGAAAGGAATCCACCCAGGAGGAATTTTTCCACACGTTCAATTCTTTATACGACGCCCATAAACAGATAGTCATGTCGAGCGACCGCTCCCCAAAGGAAATCCGCACCCTTGAAAACAGGCTCGTCTCGAGGTTTGAATGGGGCTTAATAACGGACATCCAAGCGCCCGATTTCGAAACAAGAATAGCTATCTTAAGAAAAAAGAGCGAAAAAGAAACTGTATATCTACCTGATGAGCTCTTCTTTTTCCTGGCTGAAAATATAAAAACAAATATAAGGGAGTTGGAGGGCGCTCTTATTCGAGTGGTTGCTTATGCTAAATTAATGAATAAAGAGATAACGGTAGCACTCGCCAAAGAAATATTAAAGGAGATGATTATCGAAGGCGAGAAAAAAATCAATGTCGAACTAATCCAAAAGAAGGTTGCGCAATATTTCGATATGGGCCCCCAAGATATGAAAGGAAAGAGAAGAACAAAGACGGTTGCTTACCCGCGCCAGATTGCTATGTATTTGAGTAGGGACCTTACAGACCTCTCACTACCTGAAATAGGGCATTCTTTTGGTGGGAGAGACCATACAACTGTTATTCATGCCTGTGATAAGATCGAAAAAGGTTTAAAAATGGACGAGAAGGTGCGTTGGATTATAGATAAGCTGATTATGGACATAAAGGGGTGATAAGCCCTATATGGGCTCTGTGGATATGTTGATAACCTGTGTATTGTTTTTATATTGTATCTCTTTTAAGTTTAATATGTTACGGCGATATCAACAACCCGGTTCCTACTACGGCTATTACTGTATTTTAAACACTATATAGAAATAGAAGAGAAGAGGTGTAACACATGAAATTCAAAACAGACAAAAACCAAATATTTAAGACAATCCAGAAAGTACAAAACGCGATATCGTCCAAGGGCACCTTACCTATATTATCGAATATACTATTGGAAGCCCATAAGGACTTTGTAAAAATAACAGCCACAGATTTAGATATAGGCATATCATCAACAATAGCCATAAAACCCGAAAAAGAGGGCGCCATAACGCTCCCTGCCAAAAAATTTCTGGATATTATAAAAGAGCTCCCGGATGGTGTAGATATACACATTTCAACAAAAAAGAATAATATAACCACTATAGAAAGCGGCAAAATAATCTTCAAGATAGTAGGCCTGCCAAAAGACGAATTTCCACAGCCCCCCGATTTCAAAAACAAAGACGCGATAACCTTTCCCCAAAACTTTTTGAAAAATATAATATCCATAACAGCGTTTGCGGTAAGCCGTGATGAGACAAGGTATATATTAAACGGTGTATTGTTTGTAATAAAAAACAAGACCCTTAAACTTGTTGCGACGGACGGAAGAAGGCTGGCGGTTGTGGAAAAAGAACTTCCGAAAGAGACTGCTATAGAGAAAAAAATCATTGTTCCGACAAAAACAATTCAGGAGCTGAATAGACTATTGCAGGAAGAAGGTGAAATCAAAATTCTGTTTGACGAAAACCAGATTCTTTTTGATCTGGGGGATACCTTTATTATTTCCCGGCTCATAGAGGGCGAGTTCCCCAGCTACGAACAGGTCATACCAAAGGAGATTAGCGAGAAGATAATAATCGATAAGGAAGCCCTCTTGGCGGCCACGAAAAGGGCCTCGATACTTACAAATCAGGATTCTATGGCAATCAGGTTGGATATATCCAAAGACAAAATGGCGGTTTCTAAAAACACACCTTATATGGGAGAAGTAAGAGAAGAGTTGGAGGTGTCATATAAAGGCAAAGACCTCTCTATAGGATTTAACCCTAATTATATTATAGAGCTGTTGAAAAATATCGATGTAAAAGATGTCGGGCTTGAAATCACAGATACCGACAAACCGGGCGTTATAAGGCTGGGCAGCGAATATGTATATGTTGTCCTGCCCATGCAGATTACCTGAAAACACACCGCGTAGGTTATGGGGAACCCAGACCTACGCGGTGTGGAATAGGTTAGATGGACAAGGACGGGCCATTAAAAGATATAGTCAAAAAGGTTATAGCCTCTTTAGAAGAAAGAGAAAAAGAAGAACTGGATGTTTCCAAAATATGGGAAAAGGCAGCCGGTAAAAAAGCCTCAAAGCACACAAAACCGGCTTTTCTTAAGTCAAAAAGGCTTGTCGTGAACGTAAGTGATTCCTCATGGCTTTACAAGCTGACCCTGGAGAAAGACAGGTTGATACAAGGGTTCAATAAGAATCTAAAGGGCGGGAAGAAGATTAAAGAGTTACAATTTAGAATCGGAGAAATATAATTTATGGCAAAGAAAAAGGCCCAAAAAAGCCAACCCCGCAAACCGGACGTAAAAAAGTACGATGCGACAACTATCCAAGTTCTGGAAGGCGTCGATGCGGTAAGAAAACGGCCCGCTATGTATATAGGGGATACAACCTTGCGTGGTTTGCACCATCTTGTGTATGAAGTGGTTGATAATAGTGTGGACGAAAATTTAGCCGGGTATTGCGATACTATAGAAACCACTATTCACGCCGACAATTCCGTAAGCGTTGTTGACAATGGCCGCGGCATCCCTGTCGATAAACATAAAACCCAAAAAAAACCGGCGGTTGAGGTAGTAATGACGACTTTGCACTCCGGCGGCAAATTCGACCACAGGGTTTACAAAGTGTCCGGAGGGCTTCACGGCGTCGGGGTAAGCGTCGTAAACGCGCTTTCGGAATGGCTTGAGGTCGAAGTGAAAAGAGACGGAAAGATTTATCACCAGGAATACGAGAGAGGGAAGACCGCAACCACTCTCAAAGTCATAGGAAAGACCCAGAAGACCGGCACGCGGGTAACATTTAAGCCCGATAAAGAGATATTTAAGGAAGTAACGAAATTCAGCTACGACATATTAGCCAACCGCCTAAGAGAGCTCGCTTTTTTAAATAAAGGCATAAAAATCTATCTAAAAGATGAAAGGCAAAACAAGGAGAGTGAATTTCACTACGAAGGCGGTATAATTTCGTTTGTGGAGCATTTAAATAAAAATAAGACGAACCTACATAAAAAAGTAATATACCTGTCAAAAGAGAAAAACGGGGTCTCCGTTGAAGTAGCGATGCAATATAACGATGGCTATGCCGAAAATATATTTACGTTCGCAAATACCATAAACACTATTGAAGGCGGCACGCATTTTACAGGTTTCAAATCCGCGCTTACCCGCACCCTTAATCAATATTGCAAAAATAAAAAATTATTGAAGGAAGGCATGAGCCTTTCGGGAAATGATACGAGAGAGGGCCTCACCGCTGTTATAAATGTGAAACTCCCGAATCCTCAGTTTGAAGGGCAGACCAAGGCCAAACTCGGGAATTCCGAAATCGAGGGAATAGTGGAATCCGTTGTCAATGAGTCGCTTGGCGGATTTTTAGAGCAAAATCCTCCCATTGGCAATAAGATTGTGGATAAATGCATTCTTGCCGCGAGGGCCCGCGACGCCGCAAGAAAGGCACGGGAACTCACAAGGAGAAAGGGTGCTCTTGAAGCGGGGAATCTCCCCGGCAAACTCGCGGATTGCTCGGAGGAGGACCCGACGGTAACCGAGCTTTATCTTGTCGAGGGCGATAGTGCAGCCGGCTCGAGCAAACAAGGCCGTGACCGCAGATATCAGGCAATCCTGCCCTTAAAAGGTAAGATACTAAATGTCGAAAAAGCTGCTTTGGATAAAGTATTGAGTAACGAAGAGATTCGGACTATTATCACAGCTATAGGCACGGGAATAGGCGACGAATTTAAGATTGAAAACATAAGATATGGCAAGATTATTCTTATGTGCGATGCGGATAGCGTAACAGGCGACACCCCAGTTGTCTTATATGACAAAAAAAAGAATCAATTTTTTAATACGGAAGTAGGCGAATTTATTGAAAGATGTGATAACCCCACAGCATTTAAGATTACAAGTTTTAATATAAACACGGGCGAATGTGAATTATTGGATATCCACCAGGTGATTAAACACCCTCTTCGGACAGATATCTTTGAAGTAAAAACAAAAAGCGGTTATAAAGTTAAGATTACTTCCTGCCATAGTGTATATGTCTTTCGTAATGGCAAAATCGAACTTATCGAAGGGAAAGAAATTAGAGAAAGAGATAGGCTACTTTTACCAAGGTATTTCAAAAGGAATGACAAAGATATTAATTTAGATCTTTCTAGCACGCTCTTCGATTATTATATCGGAAAAGAAAACATTTCGGCAGAACTTTTTAAAGACGATTTTAAGAATAATTCTAAAGATATCCATCCAACGGCACATGTTGACTTATCCATAGAAGAATGGAGAAAGCTTAAAAGAAGAAGAGAAAGCGCTAATTTATCAAGGAGAAAAATAGGAAAGAATATAGGAGTTTATGACAGAATAATACAGCAATGGGAATCAAAAATAGACAATGTAATGCCAAAGTTTAATAAATTTTATTCATATTCGAAGGCTATCGGATATGACATAGATAGCGTAGATTATAAATTGATGGTGCCTTTAAAGTATTGTATAAAAGAACCCATATTGAGACAGAGACGCTATTTTCTCGATAATCATACTAATGAGATTAAACTGAGATTTAATGTGGATAATTACCTATCCTATCTTATGGGCTGGTATCTGGGCGATGGCTCAAGCGGTGTTACAAAACGTAACCCTAATAGATTTACCATAACAATAGGAGATGATAATCAAGGTCTCTATACCAGAAACATCGCCGAGTGTGTAAAAAAAGTTTTAAACAAGAATATCATTATTGAAAAGAAAAATGGTATAACAATAATACATTTTCATTCATTTTCATTTAAATTACTTTTGCAACATTTTGGATTATTTAATAAGAAATCTTATGAAAAATTTATTCCATCCGAATTTATGAATGTTAAAAAAGAAGTTCAAAAATCTCTTTTAAGAGGACTCCTTGAAAGCGATGGCTGTATCATAGTCGACAAAAGAAGGGGCGGGAAGAGAAGTAAAGCAATATTTGGGCACTGCACGAGTTCCAGGAGATTAGCTAATGATATTGTGGTGATATATCGACAACTAGGCATATTCCCTTCCTATAGAGAGCGAAGAAACGAAGCCCATATTTCAAAAGGGAAAATTTTTAGAAGCAATCATAATACGTACAATGTTGAAATCTCGACAAAAGAGTACTTGCATAGCTTAAAGAATATCTGGCGGGAACACAAGAGTGCTTATAAATTAATAAATTTCCTTAATTATGAAAAACAACGTAAAGGTCTTGGTAAGGGCATTGTAAATATATCAAAGGATTTCTGCTTAATAGAAGTTAAAGAGATAAAGAAAGTAA
>JAUWBJ010000083.1 GCA_030605095.1 Candidatus Omnitrophota bacterium
GAGAGTCTCAGGGAATTCTTTAACAGGAACATTGTCACAGGAAAAGGCTACAAACCACTTACCGGTAGATGCTCTTCTAATAGTTACGGTTTTAATGTCTCCCCGAACCTCCCTGGAGAGGAAAAGCTTGAATCTACCAATGTTCTTAATGTAGAGGAAGCGGCCTTCCAGCTTCCATCCAGCTTGCTTAAGAGTAAAAGTTTGAAACCTATTTCTACCTTTAAAACGAGGAAATCCAGGCTTACCTTTCTTAGTTTTGAGTCTTTGAAAGAAACCCTGAAAGGCTCTATCTACTCTCTCGAGCACATCCTGGAGAGATTGAGAGCCTACAGTCTTAAATTCCGGGAAAGCCACCTTCAATTCAGGCAATTGTGCCATCTGTTTATAAAGAGACATAGACTTCTTATACTGTTTGTATACATCAATTCTTTGCTCAAGAGCAAGGTTATAAAGTCCTCTGCATATCGTAAGCCATTGATTGCAGTCCTCTTCCGTGGCCTTGTTTATTCTGGCTCTATACAGATATGTCTTTCTCATTTTTGTCTCTGGTCTTTAGTTAAAAAAGGGGGGTTATGCACCTTTTTACCCCTCTCATATATATAAGACAACGAAAATGCGATTTTGCTGCATAAAAAGTTAAAAAAATTAAAGAATGAAAGAAAAGGAAAAGAGAATGCCTTATATCCCCATTGCTAAGGCCAGGGGCTTTACGGCATTGTCTGGTAAAACAATATATGGAGGTATATATGAAATTGTATCGAAATAATAAAGGATTTACGCTGGTAGAACTTATGCTTGTAGTTATCATAATAGGTATTCTGGTGGCTATGGTAGTGCCGAGACTAGTCGGCAGGACCGAACAGGCCAGAGTTGCGGCTGCGAGGGCGGATATCGAAGCAAATATCGGCTCAGCCCTCGATTTATACGAACTCGATAATGGTGCTTATCCCAAAAACCTGGAAGCCCTTTTAGAAAAACCGGCCGACGAGCCAAACTGGAGGGGGCCTTATTTAAAGAAAATGTCCAAAGACCCATGGGGAAATCACTATGTCTATAAGTGCCCCGGTACCCATAACGTAGATTATGATTTATATTCCTACGGCAAAAACGGCGCAGAGGGCGGAGGCGATGATATTACCAGTTGGGGCGAAGAAACGCCAAAGTAGTTTCACATTAATAGAATTAATCCTCGTAATTTTTCTTATATCAATTCTGATAGGCCTTTCAACCCCTTTATTTAAAAGGACATTTTCGAGCCTCCAGCTTAAAAACACCACTTTTAATATAGCCAAAGTCATTAATTACGCACAAGAGATGGCTATTGTCGAAAGGGTAAATTATAAAGTAAAATTTGATTTTGAAGATGGAAAATTCTGGATTAAAAAACTCGACGAATCCGGCGATATCCCGGTTTATAAAAGAATCGGCGGTAGACACGGGAGGATTTTTTTGCTTCCGAGAGAGCTAACCATTGCCGGCAAAAAGGAAGAAATAATTCTTTATCCCGACGGCCGCTCTGACGAAGTTGAAATAAAAATAATCGATAAAAGTGGAGAAAGCCGCCTTTTGCGCGTGAAGGGGTTCGGAAATCAGATTGAAATAGAAGAAATTAAAGAATGAATAAGCTCAAAGGATTTTTATTATTTGAGGTTATGATGAGTATTGTTATAATTACAGCCGGCCTTCTCTTTATAATGCGTTCTTTTTCGTCATCAAAAAATTCTATTCAAAGGTCAACCGAGGTTTTTAAGGCATCTTTATTGTTAGAGGAGAAAATGTGGGAATTTGAAGAAAAAGGCGAGATGGAAGAAGGTATGAATGACGGAGATTTTGTAGAGAATGAAAAGTATGCCTGGAGGATAAACGCAAACCTTATAGAGAATTCAGAACTTAATCTCGTTATATTAGAGGTATTCCAGAAAAAAGACCCTCAGAATACAAAATATTCTATTTCGACCTATCTTGAGAACAAAATCGAATGAAAAGAAACTTTAATACCGGCTTTACATTTATTGAACTGCTCATAGCATTGACTATATTCTCTATTATAGCCGCCAGTATTTATTATACATTGAATGCCGGAATTAAGGTATGGCAGAGGGGAAATATATTAATAGGGGAAAATCAGAGAATGCGCATATTTTTTGATGCAATATCTAAAGATATACGAAATGCTATCTCTTTTTCCGGTATTCCGTCTGAGTGGACCGAAGAGAGTGTCTCTTTTCATACTATTATAGACGTTTCATCTGCTACCAAGCCCCACCGGGAGCCGGTAAGAAGAATCTATTATTTTGATGATAAAAAGGGCGAATTGAAAAGAGCCCGGGTTATACAGAAAGAAGGATTCGACGAAAAGTATGTAGACGAAGAGGTCTTGCTTGATAATTTGGAGGATGTCGGCTTTGAATACGCATATGAGTCCGGAGAAGAGTACGAATGGAAGGACGAGTGGGAATTTGAAGATGAAGATGAAGATATAATCCCAAGAGGAGTTAAAATTAAAGTTAAGCTTAAAAATGGAGCCGAAGATAAAGAGAAGACTTTTGAAAAGATTGTTTTTATACCAATAAGCAAACTTGGCGAAGAAGAATGACAAACAAAGGTTCGATACTTGTAACAACTCTCTGGATTATGGCGATACTTGCTTTGCTTGCAATGGGCATAGGTTTCAGGGCCTCGCTTGAAGTGCGATTGAGCAAATACAATATGGATAGGCTACAAGCCCGGTATCTGGCAAAAGCAGGCATTGAAAAAGCCAAGGAGTACTTATCGCGGGATATAAACGAAGAATATGACACTTTGTACGAGTGCGGAATATCGCTGAAGAACGAAGAAACTCCTGAAGCTATATTTGGCGCTGAATCCAATAAATTAGGCAGCGGCTCATTTTCCGTGCATTACACTCGTAAAAAAGAAGATGAAGAAGGCGAAGAAGGCGAAGAAATCCAGTATGGAATGATAGATGAGGAGAGGAAAATAAATATAAAATTAAGTAATCTTGAAAAGATGGCAAACTATAAAGAGGTATTGAAAAGATTGTCATCTAATTTTACAGAGGATATAATTAATGCCATAATAGATTGGCAGGACTCCGGTGATGTACGCTTATCCGGTGGAGCAGAAGGTTCTGATTATGACGAGCTCGGCTATATTTGCAAAGACGCGGATTTCGAATCTGTAGAAGAACTACTTTTGGTAAAAGGTATGCCTATAGAATTACTTGATGAAATCAAAGAGTATATAACCGTATATGGGGATGGAAAAATAAATATCAACACTGCACCAAGGGAGGTACTTAATGCCGTAATAAACGATGAAGGAGGAAGGTATGATGGCCTTGTTGATAGTATCATTGGTCGCAGAAAAGCTGAGGATGACATGGAAGGAACAAGTGATGATGGTGTGTTTAAGGATATAGGTGAGGTTCTATCTATTGCCAAAGGAATGGATGGCGGAAAACCGGGACCAAATTTTCTCCGGCTAGATCCATTAAGTAACCATTTTACATTTAAATCCAGCACTTTCAGGATTATTTCCCATGGCAAAGTAGGGAGAGTAACAAAGGTAATAACCTGCGTAGTAAACAAGGACGCTGAAAAAAACCCGGGCTTGGAAGAAAACCCGATTAAATATTATCACGAGGAATAACAATTGAAGAATAAGATTTTAAAATGTATAATATGATTATGATTTCTCTCGAGATAGGTGATAATTTCATTAAACTTGCCGAAGCCAACTTTCGTAAACGCCAACCCATATTCCGCTTAATAAAAAAAGAATTCCATTCAAAAGAGGATAACGATATTTCTCAAGAAATAGTGAATCTTTTCAAAGAGTATAATATCTCTCAAAAAAGAATCTTTTTGAGTATTCCGAGGCGCCTTGTAATGACAAGAGTTTTACATCTGCCCTCGATAAACGATAATGAAATCAAAAATATGGCTAAGATAGAAGCGATAAAACAAATGCCCTACAGGGATGAGAATATTACATTAGGTTATAGAATAATAGAGAAATTCAAAGATGGTTATTCGGATATTTTATTAGCTGTCGCACAGGCAAGCACCATAAATCGTCTTATAAGTATTTTAAAGAAGGCCGATTTAACTATAGAAAAGATAGCTCTTGGGTCAGAGTCTTTATTCGGTTGGTATTCCGTCATTAGAAAAAAAGAGAAGCCGGCTTTTGTAAGTGTAATTTTGCTAAATATAGATTCAGAATATATAGATATAGATATCATTGAGAAGGGAAAACTTGTTTTTACCAGGGCGTTTTCGTATAGCGAAAGATCACTTATTGAAGAAATAAAAAAATCCATCGCAGCATATCGTAAAGAAAGAAACTTAAATATAGATAAAATATATCTTTCCGGCG
>JAUWBJ010000089.1 GCA_030605095.1 Candidatus Omnitrophota bacterium
CAAAAAGCTCACGCCGCGAGCGCGCCTTCTGGCCTACGGAGAAATCCTGGAAAAGGCCTGGATTGGAGTCGGAGTAGTAAGCGAAAAAATCATAGACAAGATAAATATCTATAACGCGACGGCGTTGGCGATGGAGAAGGCAGTAAGAAATCTTAAGGTAAAGCCCGATTTTCTCCTTGTCGATGGGAGAATTAAATTAAAGACGTCTTGCGGGAGATCGCATATTATAAAAGGTGATTCTAAAAGCCTTTCGATAGCTTGTGCCTCAATAATAGCGAAAGTTACGCGTGATGAAATAATGTGCGAATATCACAAAAAATATCCAAGATACGGCTTTTTCCGGCACAAGGGCTATGCCACAAGGGAGCATGTCCGCCGGCTTATGAAGCATGGCTTGTCGCCAATTCATCGCGCGAGCTTTAACCCCGTTAAGAGATTGATACAGGAGGTTACATGAAGAAAAGATTGCCAAGTAAAAAAAGCATAGAGAAAGTGCATCTTAAACCTATAGAAGAAATAGCTCAGTCCGCCGGTATCAGGAAGAAATTTTTAGAGAGATACGGTCCGTATAAAGCGAAAATATCGCTCGATATACTCAAAACTTTAAAGAAAAAGAAAAAAGGTAAATATATCCTTGTTACGTCGATTACGCCGACGCCTTTTGGAGAAGGAAAGACACTGACCGCAATAGGTCTTTCGATGGCTTTTAAAAAACTTAAGAAAAAAGCTATTCCCTGTATAATGCAGCCGTCATTGGGTGGCGTTTTCGGATTTAAAGGAACCGCAACGGGATCGGGGTTATCGCGGGTTTTTCCCGCAGAAGACGCAAATCTTCACCTCACGGGAGACTCGTACGCTATTGAGGCTGCACACAATCTATGTGCCGCGTACCTGGATAACTCAATTTTTAAAGACAACCCATTAGACATTGACGCGGGATCCATTACATGGAAAAGGGTAATCAACGCCAATGACCGATCTTTAAGAAGCGTAAATACAGGCCTTGGCAGCAAAACGGACGGTATTCCAAGAAAAACCGGCTTTGATATAACTGCTTCGAGCGAATTAATGGCGATTTTGGCGCTTGCAAACGATTTAAAGGACTTAAGAGAACGGATAGGAAAAATTGTCATCGGTTTTACGAAAAAAGGAAAGCCCGTCACATCCGAGGATATAAAAGTTGCGGGCGCTATGACCGTACTTCTGAAAGACGCTGTAAAACCAAACCTTCTCCAGACAACCGAGCATACAGCCTGTCTCATGCACACGGGTTCATATGGGAATATCTCACTCGGCACAGGCTCAATAGTGGCTGATAAAATTGCGCTGGGGATTTCTGATTATGTTATCGTAGAAACAGGGTTTGGCGCCGACATAGGCGCCGAGAAGTTTTTTGATATCAAGTGCAGGGTAAGCGGCCTTAAACCGGACGCCGCTGTAATAGTATGTTCTACGCGCGCCTTTAAGATGCACAGCGGTGATTTTGAAATAACTACAGCCAAACCGCCAAAAGAGATTACCCGCGAAAATATCTCTGCCATAGAAAGAGGCCTTTCTAACATGGAAAAACAGATTGGGAATTTACGGACTTTCGGTATACCAGTTGTCGTCTGTATAAATCGTTTCCGCGAAGATACCGATAAGGAAATCCATGCTATAAAGCGCAGAGCCGTTGATTTAGGCGCAAACGACGTTGCAGTAAGCGATATGTGGCAGGCGGGCGGACAGGGAGGGGTAGAGCTTGCGGAAAGTATTATAGAAGTTTGCAAGATTAAACATAATTTCAGATTTTTATACCCGCTTGATATGCCTATAAAGGATAAGATACGGAGAATAGCAAGGACAATTTACGGCGCCAAGGATGTGGTGTTTTCTGATGAGGCGAATAAAAAAGCCCTTATTTTTAAGAAGCTGAAGCTCGATAATCTGCCGATATGCGTAGTTAAAACACACCTTTCCCTTTCGCATAATCCAAAGAGAAAGGGAAGGCCTCACGGCTTTAAATTTCCCATCGAAGATATCGGGATATCTCGCGGCGCCGGTTATATAACGGCGTTTTGCGGTAACATTAAAACCCTGCCGGGTTTACTAAAGGTTCCACGCGGCACAAAGATCGATATCGACGAAGACGGAAGAATAAATGGCCTATTCTGAAAAATTACAAACAAATCCTCAAATTTAAATGACCAAAATTACAAAAGCGCACCTTCCCGCCATTTTTGCAATGCTTCTATTACTCTTAGCCTGCTCTAAGTCTATCGGATATACTAAAGATGTGCTCCTTATGGATACATTTGTCCATATCGAAGTTAATGATGCTCTGGACGGCGACTTAAAAGCAAGGGCTATTGATAAGGCAGTTTTGCGAATGAAAGGACTGGAAAAGCGGTTTGATTATTTTTCCGAAGATAGCGAGCTTTCGAAACTAAATAGCGGAGAGAGAATTTCTCTCTCGCCTGAAATGCGTAAGGTTTTAAAGAAAGCAGAGAATTTGCGTAAGATGACAGGTGGAGCGTTTGATATCAGGTTTGGGTCAGATAAAAAAATAAATTTAGGCGGCATAGCGAAAGGTTTTATAGTTGACGAGGGGATTAAAGTTTTAAAAGAGTCCGGAGTTAAAAATGCCCTAATCAACGCCGGCGGAGACATGTATTGCATGGGAGAGGGCACAGGCAAGTGCGGATGGAAAATAGGAATTAGAAGCCCCGAAGATTCTCGCAAGATTATAGCAAGAGTCATGGTGCGCGATAAAGGCGTAGCCACATCCGGTGGTTATGAAAGGCCCTTACATATAATTGACCCTCGAACGGGACAACCCGTAGAAAAAAAATCACCACGCGTAACTGTAGGAGCAAATGATTGCATGACAGCAGATGGTTTAGCCACCGCTTTATATGTATTAGGCCCGCAAGAAGGTCTTTCGCTTATCGAGGGCATTGATAACGCGGAATGTTTTATTGTAGACGACGGCGATATGCGTATTTCAGAAGGGTTCCCCCAAATCGCCTTGACAAAAATCGAACGATAATATATAGTTATTTCAAACCTTAATAGAAACACGTGGCGGCGTAGCTCAGCTGGTTAGAGCATGCGGCTCATACCCGCAGTGTCATAGGTTCGAGTCCTATCGCCGCTACCAACTCGGTGCCCCTCTCAGATGAGAGGGGCACCTCGTTTCAAGGGGGAAAACGTGGTTTTCCCCCTATGACGCTCGCTCACTAACGAAATACCATCTCACTCGCTGTACCCCCTTTCCACATAGGAAATTACGTATTACATAACTATTCTAAATCAAAAGAGAAGGGAAATATTTTCCCTTCTCTTTTGCAATCTTATCCCTTTTACATAGGTGTCGCTACGCGACCCCCAGTTGACTCATAAATAAATGTTACCGGAGTAATAGGCGGAGTCTAGCGCCTTTTCTTGTGTATAGTAGCGTATATTTTAGCAAGTTTTTTCTCCATGTCTTTTCTTAACCTAAAAGGGTTAAGTTTTGAATATTGCTCT
>JAUWBJ010000066.1 GCA_030605095.1 Candidatus Omnitrophota bacterium
CCCCACGCATTTGCCCTTCGCTGCCGTTTTCCTTTCAATTTAACGTATGGCTTGATTAAAAAAGCGTCGAATGTCCCCATTTCAGAAAGAGTAATGCTTGCCCTTTTGTCGATATCCCAGAATATATCGTAATTTTTCTCATTTAAATTTACGATTATTTTTATTTTATCTCCGACCCTTAAAGGAACGGTTCTAAAGAAATAGGCGGCGCTTACGGGATCCTGGACATTCTTTTCTATGCGGCTCACTTTTACGCTCCCGTCCTTTAAATTTTTATATGTAGCGGTATATTTTTGAAAGTCATAATCCACCACGAGATGCTTTCTGTAATTACCCTCGCTTTGTATGGCTTCGTAATGCCGGCTGACAAGCTTATCCTTATCCATATATGATGTGAATCTGTCTTCGACCCTATAAAGTTTTGAGAGAAAATCATTGGTTTCGGCAATAACCACGATTTTGTAAACCTCGTATTCCTTAAAAGTCGTAAGCTCTTCTATGGTTGCCGTGGCAGTGCCTACGGGTATTCCTTTCCACGCAATAAGATATGTGAATCTCTCTCCGACAGTAAAAGAAGACTTTGGCTCGACAATTTCTTCAGAAACCATCTTGGCAATCGAGGGCCGGCTTATTCTAGCTGTCCTTGCGCAACCGGCGGTAAAAACGACTAACACTAATATTGCAAAAATCCGCTTTTTCATCAGGCTTATATATTACCTGATAAAAGCTGGATTGTAAATACTTTAAAAGTGCTTGGGAAGACAGGCTTTAAGCTGGTGCCTTTCGGTGCTGAAAAATTTTTCCTGTAGTTTTGGACTTACGATTCGAAAATTTGGCGGAATTCCCTTCTTTCGCCTCGGTACTGTATACATGGGCGAAAAGGTCAGTTCCGCCATTTTCTCGCCATAAGTCCTAAAACCACCGGCGTATATAATGATGGGAAAAATTTTCTAATGCGCCTCCAGGCGCCAGCTTAAATCCTGTCCTAGCAATCTCCATTCTTGACAAGAACCCGTATATAGCTTATAATTACTTCACTATATAAAGGAGGAAAAGAAAATGGATCACCTACTTACAGAAGAGCAAAAAATGATAAAGGACTTATGTCGGAAGATTGCCCGGGAGAAGATACAACCTGTGGCGGCAGAATATGATGAAAAAGAAGAATTTCCGTGGCCTATTGTAAAAATACTGGCCGATTCGGACGTATTCGGGATTTATATACCCGAACAATACGGTGGAATGGGCGGGGGCGTTTTTGACTTAGCCATTGCTACCGAAGAGTTATCGTGGGGTTGCGGCGGTATAGCGCTTTGTTTTGCAGCCACCGCGCTCGGCACATTTCCCATTATTCTTTTCGGAAACGACGAGCAGAAGAAGAAATATCTCCCGAGAATCGCTAAAGGCACGATAGCAGCATTCTGTATCACCGAGGCAGAAGCCGGTTCCGATGCGGGTTCCATAAAGACCACAGCTAAAAAAGACGGAAATTTCTACATCTTAAACGGTACAAAACAGTGGATTACAAACGGGGGCGAGGCAGATATCTATACCGTTATAGCTTTGACAGATAAGTCGAAGGGTGCCAGAGGCGCATCGGCTTTTATAGTTGAAAAAGGCACGAAAGGGCTTGACTTCGGAAAAAAGGAGAAAAAACTTGGTATAAGAGGCTCAGCCACGAGAGAGGTTATTTTTACGGATTGTAGAGTCCCTAAAGAAAATCTCCTGTCGAAGGAGGGAATGGGATTTATTGCAGCCATGAAGACATTCGATTATTCCCGTCCCGGTGTGGCAGCGCAGGCAGTAGGCATTGCCCAGAGGGCTCTCGATGAGGCGGTAAACTATGCCCACCAGCGCAAGCAATTCGGCCAGCTTATATCCGGTTTTCAGGGAATCCAATTTATGCTCGCCGATATGTCTATACAGGTTGAAGCGGCAAGGGCATTGATTTATCGCGCGGCAAAAATAATTGATTCAGGCACTAAGAACATGGCAAAGATTTCGGCTATCGCGAAGACATTCGCTTCCGATGTTGCCATGAAGGTTACCACAGACGCCGTTCAGGTCTTCGGCGGATACGGCTACATGAGAGAATATCCGGTAGAGAAGCTTATGAGGGATGCAAAGATAACCCAGATTTACGAAGGGACAAACCAGATTCAACGAAGCATCATTGCCGCAAACCTGATTAAAGAACTTAAGAAAAAATAAAATATGAATATAGTTATCTGCATAAAGCAAGTTCCAAACACTACCCAAGTCAGTATTAATCCCGAAACAAATACACTTATACGCGAAGGGGTAGAGTGTATTATTAATCCCTTTGATATGTATGCGATTGAAGAGGGTATAAGGCTCAAGGAAAAATTCGCAGGCTCGGTTACGGTCATAAGCATGGGGCCGCCGCAGGCAGAAGAAGCCCTGAGAGAAGCTATTTCCCTGGGGTGCGATGAAGCAGTACTCGTAACGGACAAACAGTTTGCGGGGAGCGATACCTGGGCGACGAGCTATGTGCTTTCACGGACCATTAAAAAAATAGGCGATTTTGACATTGTAATTTGTGGTAAACAGGCCTCAGACGGCGACACAGCCCAGGTAGGGCCCGGTATCTCCACGCATTTAGATATACCACAGGTTACGTATGTAAAGAAAATAGAAGAGATAGCCGCAACAAAAGCGCGCGTAGAAAGAATGACAGAAGAAGGGTTTGAAATAATAGAAACGCCTATCCCTTGTCTTTTAACCGTTGTAAAGGAGATTAACGAACCGCGCTTACCCTCGCTGAAAGGCAAGATGAGGGCGAGAAAAGCCGATATTACAAAATGGAACGCAGAGGATTTGAATTGTGATTTCGACAAGATAGGTCTGGACGGCTCGCCCACGCGCGTTATAAAGATTTTTACCCCGCCCCCACGCAAAGGCGGCGTAATATTGAAAGGCGAGCTTCACGAAATAGTAGATACGTTAGCAGGTGAGTTAAAGAATGAGCTCTGAAAAACGAATAAAGATTCTTAAAGAGGTATGCGTAGGATGCGGTCTATGCGTTAATGCCTGCCCTTTCGGCGCCATTCGCATGGAAAAGGATAAAGCAGTCATAGATTATGACAAATGTAATTTTTGTGGTGCCTGCGTAGAACCTTGCAAATTCAATGCCATAGAGCTAAAAACCATAGAAAGAAAATACGACCATACGGCATACAAGGATGTATGGGTTTTTTGTGAACAGAAGAAGAGCGTAATACAATCTGTTGCATACGAACTCCTTGGCGAGGGCAGGAAACTCGCCTCTAAATTGAACTGCAAATTAGGTGCTGTCCTTTTAGGTGAAGATATGAAAAAAAGCGTGAATGAGCTCTTCCACAGAGGCGCGGATATTGTTTACCTTGTAGATTCGCCGCATTTAAAATATTATCAAGACGACGCTTATACAAAAGTTCTTGTCGAACTTATAAATGAATACAAACCAGAGGTTGTTTTATGCGGCGCCACAACAATCGGAAGAAGCCTTATTTCCAGAGTGGCTATAAAAATAAATACAGGCCTTACGGCTGACTGCACAGGTTTAGATATAGATAAGGAAAAAAAGCTTCTTCTCCAAACAAGGCCTGCTTTTGGCGGAAATATAATGGCCACAATCATAACCCCGAATCACAGGCCTCAAATGTCCACCGTGAGACACAAGGTTATGCAAGAAGCTACCGTTGATAAAAGCCGAAAAGGCACACTCATTGAGAAAGAATATAGCGATGAAATTTTATCTACGAGAACCAAGCTAATAGATATTGTAGAAGAAATGGAAGAGACAGTTAACCTTGCCGAAGCCGATATAATCATTTCAGGCGGAAGGGGTGTAGGCGGGCCGGAGAATTTTAATATTATAAGGGAACTGGCGCTTGTTTTAGGAGGCGCTGTTGGCGCTTCCAGAAGCGCTGTAGATGCGGATTGGATACCGTATTCGCATCAGGTAGGGCAGACGGGAAAAACTGTTTGCCCGAAGATTTATATTGCCTGCGGCATAAGCGGGCAGATTCAGCATTTAATAGGCATGCAATCCTCAAAAATTATTGTAGCCATAAATAAAGATCCTGACGCCCCTATCTTTAAGGTCGCTACCTATGGCATAGTCGGCGACCTCTTCCAGGTCGTCCCCGCCCTAACAAAAAAATTCAAACAGACCCTCGGCAAATAAAAAATTTTCCTCTTGAAATAAAAAAATTTTCCCCTTGACAACAACAGCAAAAGTGTATATACTTGTAGTAGGTTGTTCAAAGATATACAAACATATATAAAGATGATGTTTATGGTGAGCGAAGATATCAAGTTGTCTAAGAGGAGATACAACATTCAAGAGGTAGCTAATATCCTCGGTATATATAAAGGTACCGTAAAAAACTACGAAAAGAAGGGGATATTCCCAAAGCCGCGTCGAAACCCTATAAATAAATACCGTGAATATGTACCACAGGATATAGATATTTTAAAGAGGATACTACTCAAGGGCAAATAACAAATAGAACTTAGAAAGGGGCTAAAAATGTATTTTAAACAATTAGAGATAGTGGGCTTTAAGTCATTTCCACAGAAGACAAAGCTGAAATTTGAGCCGGGCATTACGGCAATAATTGGACCGAATGGCTGCGGGAAATGTCTGCATCCATCGAGTCGCGTCATTCTTTCAAATGGAACCATTGTCAAGATCGGGGACCTTGTAGAGAATGTACTTTCAGAATCAAATAATATAGACGTAATGGAGGACGGATATTGTTCATACGAAAATAAGAAAGATATCAAGGTATTATCATTAAATCCGCATAATTTAAAAATTGAAGAGAAGGAAATAACAGCATTTATAAAGCGTAAATCCCCTCCATTTCTGTTGAAGATAAAAACGAGAACAGGAAGAAAGCTTATTACTACTCATTATCATCCTCTATTTACAATAGATAAAGGGCGGTTAAAAGTACTTAAGGCGGATGAACTCAAAGCAGGAATAAAAATCGCAGTTCCACGAAGGCTCAGATTAAGCATAGAAAATGTGAGATATGCCCTAAAAGAAATCCTTAAAAAATTTAGGAAAGAGGATTTGATGTATGTACCCAATACGCCAGAATTGGAAAAAAATGTAAAAGAGAAGGTTTTGGAAGCAAATGGGGTAAGAAACTTTTGCGCAACTAAAGGCACATCTTATGATTCGATCAGGTCGTTTATTGGCCATCAATCTATGAATGTTTCTGAATATTCAAAGCTTTTAGATGACGAAATAGAGGATTCACCATTTGATAAAGTAGATATTTTAAAAACAAAGGGAAGCGGCAGAATCAATTTTCCAAGAGAAATAGATAATAAACTTGCAAGGTTCCTTGGCTACATCATTTCCGAAGGAAGAAATACACAGTCAAATCAAGTATGGTTTGTCAATAGCGATAAAGCATTAACAGATGATTTTTGCGAGATTGCCGAGGATGTCTTCGGTGTAAGAGTCGGAAGATTTAGATATAAGCCAAATATTGAAGACGCAATTATTTTTTCAGGTGCACTTTGTAGGTTTCTGGATAGATTTTTCGGGATAGGAATAGGCGAAACATCTTTTCAAAAGAGAGTGCCGCCACAGATTTTTGAAAGCCCCGATCAGATAGTTTCGGAGTTCCTATCTACTTTATTCGAAGGCGATTGTTATGTCAAATATAATAACGCGAAACCAAGTGAGTCATACTTTGAATATGCTACTGCAAGCAAAAATCTCGCACATGATTTAGTTACTTTATTATTGCGTTTCGGTGTCATAAGCTTTGTTAGGGAAAAAATTAAATACGCGTCAAATACACTTAAGAAAAGAAAGGCCAAGTATTACTCTGTGTATATTTATGGCACCGAAAATACAAAACGATTAGCGCATATTCTGCGATTTAAAGGCAAGAAAAAAGAGAAATTAGAACAGATTAAAATTGCAAGACGTAAACCAAACCCAAATTATGACTTAATTCCGCAAGTAAACGGGATAATCAAAAAACTGGTTAAAAAAGGAAAGATAAGTATTAAAAAAGAAAGAAAAAATAACCCTAAGCTTCAAGCGTATTATGACAACATATGTGAAGCTTCTCGCCAAGGTATAAAAGAGGCAATCGAAACCATAAAGGATGTCGGTGTGATAGATCAGGAATCCAAGGAAATTATAAATTGGTTAAATATTTTGTCAGAATCCGATGTATTGTGGGACGAGATTGTCGAGATAGAAAAAACCTCTCCATCGGATTGGGTCTATGATCTTTCGATAGAAGATAACCATAATTTTGTAGCCGACAATTTTATCGTGCATAATTCAAACATAGCTGATGCGATAAGGTGGGTTCTCGGCGAGCAATCCCCGAGGTCATTGAGAGGTTCTTCGATGGAAGACGT
>JAUWBJ010000097.1 GCA_030605095.1 Candidatus Omnitrophota bacterium
ATTTATCTAAAAAATGGTAGTTTAATCGAGGGAGAAATAATTGTAGAAACACGTGAAGTTGTAATCGTAAAGCAAGGTTTTGGAAAAGGTTTTGCTATAGCGACTTACAAAAAGCCGGACATAGTAGAACTTAGAAGAGGAAAAGTCAGGGCACCTCTTGCGCAAGAAATACAAAAAACCGTAGCGCCTGAAGGTGTTAAAAAGATTACAGAGATGCCGACAAATGTTGAGCTATCCAGAGGATTAGCGCAAAAACTTGAAGGAGTAGTTCCTAAGGTTGTTGCGCCTCGCATGACCCTGAAGGGTATTGTAGATATTGTAGGGAGAATGTTGCTAGGGACTAAGAAGATTACAGCAGGTGAGGAAATTTCAGCTACCGAAACGCAAACTACAAGGGCTACAGTGGAAGGTGTTATAAAGGATCTTGAAAAAGCCAAAGCCATGCCGGCATATATAGTGAGCGCCATGGATGTATCGCTGGTAATAGATGAAGAGGGGAGACCCATTAAAGGTTCCGGCATACAAGAAGATCTTGTTAAGGCGTTACCGAACCAGGTGAAGACGCTAATATTGGTTCATAATGAGGAAGAAAAAGACGCTGTAAAAAAGGCATTTAGCGATGTCTTAGAGTTAAAGGATAGCCAAGATAAAGATAAGGTAACAGTAATTAATGTAGGGGATAAAGGAAGCATTACATCAGTGATTATCAACCATTATAAGGAAAGTGGCATAACCGTTAACCCGCGGTCAATATCAATCGCGCTCAATGAGGACAGTGGAGTAGCCAGGATAAGAAGCGATATCGATGCCGATAAGGTAGCAAGCTATGTTGTCATATCAGATAAAGCATTAATTGAAATGGCTGAGATAGCCGGTACCTCAATAGTTGCTGTTACTACATTTGTTGCTTTACGTCGCGCGATGCATAAAGTCAGTGCATATAAAGATACAGTTGTATTACTATTAGGCGAGTTTAAAGAAGAAACAAAAAAAAGCTGGGAGGATTTATTGAGTTTCTTAAAGGATACTATGGCTACAATAAATATTATCAAGACAGACATAGTAGAAAAGGTAACGGAATTTATGCGCTCGGTATCAGAAATGGCGGAATCGCTGTAATAAAAGGGAGAAAGAGATGGTAAGAAGAGCCGCGTCAGTCGAGGCTTTGGCCAGAATAGCCGTTCGGACAATGCATATCATGCAGGTGGACGCCTGTGGTATATGGTTAAAGAACAAAAAGGGAGATTTGAAACCACAGGTCTATTACGGTATAGATGCCAAATGCGCAAACTTTCTTTTTTCCAAGGAAAATCTCAACGTCCTGGGATATGTATTAGAGATAAGAAGTTCGTCCCAGATATTCAATCTGGACCGATATGACGGGAAAAATTTTAAAAATTTCATGGAACAGAAAGAATTAAAATCGCTTTTGGCCTGCCCTGTATACGAAAGAGGGAAAAATATAGGCATAATCGCTGTTTTCACAAAGAACAAATACCACAAATTCACACAAACCGAGAAGATATTATTTTCCACGCTCGCGGACGAAATAGCTTTCGCTGTAAGGAATGAAGACCTCTCAAATAGAGTCAAGGCAGATTACCTGAATACCATAAAGGCTATCGCGCATATATTAGAAGCAAATGATAAATACACATATGGACATTCGAATAAAGTTATGAGGTATACTGTTACTATTTGCAGGAAGATGAGATTTAAAAAGAAAGAACTCTATCTTATAAAAAACGCGGCCCTTTTGCATGATATAGGCAAGGTCGGAATAGACAATAGAATCCTGGGCAAAAAGGGGCGCCTCACAGCTTACGAATGGAAAGAGATAAAGAAACATCCCGTGATCGGTGCAGAGATTGTAAGACACACAGGATTTTTGAATGAGTTAGCGCCTATCATTGAACACCATCACAAAAGATATAGTGGAGGCGGATATCCGAATTCCAGCTTAAAAGATGGGGAGATACCTATCGGAGCCAGAATAATCGCAATAGCTGATGCGTATGACGCGATGACATCCGAAAGGCCATATAGAAGAAGGCCTCTTACGGTGAAGATGGCTTTATCAGAGATAGCAAGAAACGCAGGAAAGCAATTTGACCCTGTGCTCGCCAAAGTCTTCAGGGACCACGTGATAAAAAAAGCAATCCATCTCAAATAATCCAGAAGCCCACCAGTTTTATCCCTTATTAATTATTACATTTCTATTACCTTTACTTTTTTGCTTTATGATATACTATAATTATGAGAGAAAGAAGGAAGTCCGTGAGGTTTGCCGCATATCTGGATATTTTTTACGAGCTATTGGGTAGCCGCCCATTAAAAATTGAAGCCCGTTTAAAAGATATTAGCAGAGAGGGATTAAGGCTATCCGGTGAAAACGCTCTATTAAAAGGCTCTTATATTGACATGGAAATAGTAATACCCGGCGAAGATAGATATATACTCGCATTTTGTGAAGTAGTGTGGTGCAAAAAGTTGGGTAACGTCTATTACGAGACAGGCATGCGTTTCACAAAAATTCAACGCCATGATAAGGCAAGGCTACTCGATTATGTATATAACGAATGGCTAAAAATCCAAAAACCGGCTCCCGCCAGCGCCATATAACCCACCAAAGGGAGATTTGGGTAATTTTAAATTATTGTCACAAATGCTCTGTGATAGCATTTTAAGAGGATATAAGATATTATATGGAACGTAAGGAATTTGAAAAGCTGGTTATAAAAGCTATAGATGAACTTCCGGAGAATTTTAAGGATAAACTGGAGAACATAGATATAGTCATTGAAGATGAGCCGAATATGGATACAGCAAGAACGCTTGGATTAGGCTCCAGAGGCCATCTTTTAGGGCTTTATCAGGGTGTTCCCTTAAAAAATAG
>JAUWBJ010000016.1 GCA_030605095.1 Candidatus Omnitrophota bacterium
GAAGGAATTTATTCCCCGACTTATTATAATGCTTGCCTTTGGGGCTTTAGGCTGGAAAATGATAAGAGGCATTCCTGTTTTCGGTTTCTTTTTTATCCCCATTGTCGCAGCAAATACCTTCGAAATTACAAAAAATTACTCCACTAAATCCAGGCGATTTGCAGAATATAGTGCCATCACAATCTGCACAATTACAATCTTAGCGATTTCCTTCTTGGTAAAGCCTTACTATTTTCCCTCTAAGGGAATTACAGGTCTTGGTCTGTATCCTGAAGTCAACTCATCAGCAGATTTTTTTAAGCGCAACGATATCAAAGGACCTATATTCAATAATTATGACCTCGGGGGGTATCTGATTTTTCATTTATTTCCCGAACATAGAGTTTTCGTTGATAACAGACCGGAGGCATATAGCATATCTTTTTTTAAAGATATTTATGACCCAATGCAGGCCGATGAAAAAAAATGGATTGAAATAGACAAAAAATATGATTTCAACTGCATTTACTTTTACCGTCACGATAATACCCAGCATGCGCAGCCCTTTTTAATTAAAAGAATTGATGACCCTGAATGGGTGCCGGTTTTCGTTGACAATTATAATATAATATTGCTTAGACGCAACAGAAGAAATGAGAAGCTGATAAAAAAATATGAGTTACCAAGATCTATATTTATTGTCTCGCGTCCAAGTTCGGCTTGAGGACCGTCCCTTAACAAATTCGAAAAAGTATCCCGGTTTATACCCCATTATAAGGATATCGATATGTATCTTAAAAAACTCGGGGAAATAAAACCCTTGCTTCAAAGATAGAATATGTTACAATATGTCCGGGAAGAAAAAAATATGAGCGAAAAAGTAAGAGAAAAAGGGTTAAAACCCGTTTATATAGAGGCCTTTGATTTAGACGATGCGTGGTTTCAATGCCTGGTGGAAATCCTGGAACACGGGTATGTCTATAAGATTGACCGCGGAAGTTATGTGGGACAGCACCGGCTCGAATTTGATTTTATTACGGTACGTGTTAAGAATCCCGCTCACCAGATAATTCCTATTATACCTGAAGGTTCCGGAATACCCGCGCCCACCAGCATGGATTATATAAAACAGTATCTACAATATCTTCTCACGAGCTCCAAAACCGAAACGGAAGATTACACATATGGTGAGCGCCTCGTGGATCCGAAGATAAAGATTGTCGAAGAGCATAACGGGAGAAGAATGGAGAAAGAGATGCCACTTCAGTGCAACCAGATAGAGGAGGTTATAAAGATTTATAAGACCCAGGGCTTCGGGACCAATCAGGCGATCATGGAAATAGGAATGCCATCCGACCTGAAGCTTGCGGACCCGCCGTGTTTACGCCTTATAGATACGCGCGTTCGCTACGGAAAATTACATTTCTTTTTGTATTTCCGCTCCTGGGACCTCTGGGGCGGTTTCCCTTCGAATCTCGGAGGACTTGAGCTTGTAAAACAGTACATGGCCGATGAGATAGGTGTGGGAAACGGAGAGATTGTCGCCTGTTCTAAGGGGCTGCATCTTTATGAATACGCCTGGGAACTCGCTAAACAAAGAACACACAAGTCCGATGTGGAGATAAAATCAGCATGAAATATAAACACGCTTTATTTTTAAGCCCATATATCCAGAGCACGGCAACAAGCTTTATGGGACTTTTTCCACCCACAGGGCTTGAATATGTGGCCACGAGCGCCAAAGACCTCGTAGGCAAACTGACCCTCATTGACTTAAGATACGAGAAGAATCTGTGTAATCCCGACAAACTATTGAATTTTATACGCAACGAAGAAATAGATCTTATATGTGTCACCGTTACATGGAACCGCCAGTATGAAGAAATCTGCGGCTTCTTGAACCTTATGCCGGATGATATACCCCTCATCGTAGGCGGGTATAAAGCGACAGAGCAGGTTGAAGAAATCTTTAAAAGATGCCCGAAGGTAGATATTATTATAAGAGGCGAGGGAGAAGAGACAATAAAAGAGGTCATGAAAGACGCGTCTCTCGAAGGCATCCTGGGTATTTCTTACAGAAAGAACGACAGGGTAGTCAATAACGCGAACAGGCCGTTACCCGACGTAAATGAGATAACTCCCCCGGACCGCAAGCTCCGGCACAATGAATACCGGATGCTCTTAGGAGGCGTTGATGTGGCGAACGTAACTTTTGACACAGTTTTGAGTTCCAGGGGATGCCCTTTCAGTTGTAAATTCTGCACATTTAGCCTGAACCCCCTGGGGCAAAAAAGGAACTACTCAGCGCGCGACATCAAATCGGTTGTCGACGAAATAGAAGGGATAGAGGCGAATGTGATACTTTTCAGCGATGATAACTTCGGCACCGACGTGAAGCGAGCGGAAGAAATCTGCGATTTAATAGTAGCGCGCAAAATAAAAAAACGCTTTGCAGCACAGGTCCGCGTCGACATAGCGAGACACCCACGGCTATTAGAGAAAATGGTCAAAGCAGGGTTCAAGTTGCTTTTGATAGGCATAGAATCCCCGCACGATTGGATACTGGAGCAGTTTAATAAAGGTTTCGATTCGGCTATGGTAAGGAAGTATTTTGCGGTGCTCAGGAAGTATCAAATCTTTTACCACGGGTACTTTATTTACGGCAATATAGGCGAGACCGAGAAAGAGATGTTATGTATATCGCCGTTTGCAAAAGAGATAGGCGTCGATACTATTAGCTTTCACAAGTTAAGGATGGAAAAATTTTCACCGCTTAAAGAAATCGCGGAAAAGACACCCGGCTACCACATTACCGATAGGGGTGAGATTTATTCCGATAAATATAGCCACGCCACCCTGAAAAAAATCGGTAAGAAAATAAAATTTTCTTTCTATACACCGTTCAGGCTTTTGAAAATAGTAAAGAAATTCATCGCGATAAGGTTTTTTACTTTTAGAGAAATAGTGTTATTCTTAATCGTTTTGCCGTTATTGTTAAAGGCTGTCATAGCCAGAGAAATAGAAAAAGGACGCTTGGGCGATTCCCTGAGACGCATATTCATAAAGAATACCTGAGGGGAGGTTTAAACCTCCCCTACTTGATTTTTTCGTAAGCCTCTTCCGCTTTTATAGCGCCGACCTCTGAAATAACCGTATCTATCCTATCATCTATATAAGGATGGGTGCGGAGAATATCTATATTTTCGAAAATAGTTAAAGTTCCGGTCCTTCTTTGTTCTTTTTTTAGTTTGTTCAGCAACGTGATAGCCGCAAACGGGTCATAACCCGCCCGATAACAATATCGGGTTCCCAATCTATCCGCTTCATATTCATCCTGACGGGTATAACCTCTTTGAATTATACTGTATGAGATATTAACGATTTTGTGAATATTTCTTCTGGATTTCTGTTTTCTCAAGACAAAAGCATCAAGAAGACCAAAACCGAAGGAAAAGGCCCTATCCTGTTCAAGCCTTTTTGCGAGGTGCCTTGCCGATACATGGCCAATTTCATGAGCAATGATTGCGGCAAGCTCGTCATCGGTTTGGGCTTTATCCATAGCCCCTTTATATATATAAATATATCCCCCAAATGTCGCAAAGCCATTTATTTCATCCCTGTCAATAATTGTGAAGGTATAATTTATGTCCTTTCTGTCGCATACCCCGGTGAGATTATAGCCGACTCGCATTATTCGTTTTTCGTATTCCATATCCCTGCAAATAGGCATTCCCCGCTCTATAGACCCTGCTATTCGCCTTCCAAGCTCGGCCTCTTCTTGCGTGCTTACCGTAAAGAGAGAGACCAGCATAACAATACGGAGTAATTTTTTCATCGCAATATCCTTCGCCTGCATATAGAAGATTTTAACGGAAGATGAGAAAAAAATCAAGTCCCATTAAAAGATTTTTCTTGATTTCTGCCATCCGGTAGCGTAGGATAATAAAAATAATATGAACCCCGCCCTTCCTAATACAAATTATTGGTATTATGTGCATTCATTAATAAAGAGATCAAATAAAAATGGAAGTAAACATAAGAATTAAGAAGAAAGGAAGGGCGGGGTGAAAAGGCCTTATATAACCTTAAAATTTGCCCAAACGTTGGACGGCAGAATTGCCGCCGGAGACGGCTCTTCTAAGTGGATAAGCGGCCCGGAAAGCCGAAAGTTTACCCACAAATTGCGGGCTGAGAACGATGCTATTTTAGTCGGTGTCCGGACAGTCCTAAAAGACGACCCCTCTTTAACCGTTCGCCTTGTGAGAGGCAAAAACCCCGCGAGAATCATTATCGACCGAAGATTGCGTATTCCGCTTACCGCGCGAATCATAAAAGATACAAGCACCGCAAAGACAATTATCGTCACGACACCATCTTCCCCCGGAAGAAAAAGAAAACGGCTTAGAAATCGAGGGGTTGAATTCATTGTTTTGCCGGCTTCAAAAGGCGGCAATATTGACTTGAGAAGGATTATCCGTATACTTTATAAAAAAGGTATAAAAAGAATACTTGTCGAAGGCGGAAGCCGGGTTATCACCTCTTTTCTAAAAGCCGGCCTGGCAGACAGGATTGTCATGATTCTATCACCCAGGATTTTGGGCAAAGGCATAGAAAGCGTCGGTGACCTGGGTATCCGTAATATAAAAGGCGCCTTGAGGTTACGATTGAAAGACATAAGGCGGCTTGGAGAAGATATAATATACATCGCTTATATATCAAGATGAGCAAAGGATTTACCTTTTTTGAGATGCTGGTAGTTATTACTATTATCGGACTTTTACTGATGATAGCCTTGCCTAATTATACAGAAGCACGGAGAAAGGCAACGAGAAATACATGCATCAGCAATCAGAAGATAATATATACTGCCGCAACAATATATATGATGGAAGAATCCGAATCTCTGGTTGGAATGGGGCACAAGGAAAGGTTGGACGCGCTTATTGATAACGGATACATTAGAGGCAGTAAATGGGCCGAATGTCCGTCAAGCGGGGATAAGGATTACGATGATTACACTATAGTATTTATGAGTGATATTGTATCGGATGTAGAGTGCGACGTGGAGCCTTCCGGGCACATATGGCCTTAAAATGAAGCAACCGGAATATTATGGCGCTTGCGTTTACGGGACATGCGTATTTTAGCAAGTATATTGATTTTATTTTTATGTTTCGTTATCCAAAGAGGTGAGGTTATGGCGCTTGAGATTAAAAGTTCGGCTTTCAAGAATGGCGAGTCTATTCCGGTGAAATACACAGGCAAGGGTGAAGATATCTCGCCGCCTCTTGTGTGGTCGGGTGTTCCGGAAGGGACAAAGGGTTTCGCCCTTATTTCCGATGACCCTGACGCCCCGATGGGCAGCTGGGTTCATTGGGTTTTATACGACATCCCTCGTGACAAAAGAAGCCTTTCGGAAGGCGTGAAGAAAGACAGAGTATCAGACGACGGTTCAAAACAGGGCACGACAGATTTTGGCAGGGTTGGTTACGGAGGGCCATACCCGCCGCCGGGATCTCTGCACAGGTATTTTTTCAGGCTGTATGCGCTTGATGCCAAATTAGATTTAAAACCGGGCCTTACTAAAAAAGCGCTTTTAAACGCAATAGAAGGACACATTATCGAAGAAGCCGAGCTTATGGGGAAATTCAAGCGGTAAGATGAACCCCGCCCTTCCTAAAAGAACTGAAGTAGATATCATAATGGAAAACATGCGTAGTTTGATAAAAATAAAGATAGGAATTGAAAGAAAGGGAAGGGCGGGGTGAAACCGGCAAAAGAAAGAATCATGAGAATTATAAAAATACTTCGAAAGGCCTACCCTAAATCAAAAACGGTGCTTCGAAACGGATCTCCTTTTGAACTTCTTATTTCTACTATTCTTTCGGCGCAGTGCACGGACAAGCGTGTTAATAAAATAACGCCGGGGCTCTTTAAAAAGTATAAAAGCCCCCGCGATTTTGCGCACGTAAGACAAGCTGTCTTAGAAAAGAAAATACGCTCTACCGGTTTTTACAAAAATAAAGCGAAAAATATTATAGCGGCGTCGAAAAAGATTGTCGGAGAGTTCGGCGGTAAGGTCCCTGACCGAATGGATAAACTTACCTCTCTTCCGGGCGTAGCGCGGAAAACAGCGAATATCGTGCTTTCGAGTTCGTTCCATAAAGCGGAGGGCATAGCAGTTGACACACATGTCAGGCGCCTTTCCGGGAGAATCGGTTTAAGCAAGGAAAGAGACCCCAATAAAATCGAAAAGGACCTTATAGAGATAGTCCCCCGCAAAGACTGGCTCGATTTCAACTATTTATTGGTTGACCACGGCCGTAAGATATGTATGGCGAGAAAGCCTTTGTGCCCCAAATGCGTTATAAAGCGCTTATGTCCGTCGGCGGGAACTTGAGATGAAGAAAGAAGCGATGCTTTACGAAAAATTGAAAGACAACAGAGTCCACTGTTTCCTGTGCGCCCACTCTTGTAAAATTGCCGATTCGAAATATGGATTCTGTGGCGTGCGCAAGAATGAAAAAGGCATATTATACACACATGTTTACGGAAAGGCAATCGCCTCTCACGTAGACCCGATTGAGAAGAAACCCTTGTACCATTTCCTTCCCGGCACAGAGGCTTATTCCATCGCGACTGTCGGATGCAATTTCCGATGTCCGTTTTGCCAGAACTGGCAGATATCGCAGGTTTCGAAAAGAAACGGCGATTTCGACGGCTACGAACTGAAACCCGAAGAAGTTGTAAGAGAGGCAAAAAAATACGGATGCAAAAGCATATCTTATACCTATACAGAGCCGACTATATTTTTTGAATACGCGTATGATACCGCAAAAATTGCCGGGAAAGAGGGCCTCTATAACACATTTGTGACAAACGGATATATGACAAAGGACGCGCTCGATACGATAAAGCCGAATCTTGACGCATGCAATGTAGACCTCAAATCTTTTAGCGATGAGACTTATAAAAAGGTATACAAAGGCAGCTTGAAGCCTGTTCTCGAGTCTATTCGCCATATGAAAAAGATAGGTATATGGATTGAGGTTACGACACTTGTCGTTCCGGGAATGAATGATACAGGCGAAGAGCTTAAGAACATCGCCCGATTTATCGCTGATACAGGAAAAGAAATCCCCTGGCACATAAGCCGTTTTCACCCCGATTATAAATTTACCGAGGCAAAACCAACTCCTTTAGCTACTCTCGAAGAAGCTGAATCTATCGGAAAGAAAGCAGGATTAAAGTATATATATTTAGGTAATGTTGCTACGGAGGGTAATACGTATTGCGCAACATGCAAAAAACTTCTCGTTGGAAGGACAGGATATACAATTTCAAAGAATAATATAAAGGATGGTAAGTGTTCCGGGTGTAATACGCCGGTAGAAGGGGTATGGTAGGAATGCATACTGTGTGGTTAAAATTCATTATATGTGCGGGCGTTATCTTTTTTGCCGGAACGCGCATAGCTAAATACGCGGATGTTATCGCTGAGAAGACAGGGATTAGCCGTCTCTGGATCGGCGTGGTTCTCGTAGCGGCGGCAACGAGCCTTCCCGAACTTTTTACCGGTGTCGGCAGTGTAGTTTTTGCAGATGCGCCTGACCTGACAGTCGGAAACCTCTTAGGAGCGAATTCCTATAACCTCTTAAATATAGGGCTTCTCGATTTACTACATCGGGGAGGGCCGTTATTAAGCACAATAGGTTCAGGCCAGCTTCTGGCGGCTGTGTTCAGCTTGATTCCTGTTATGCTGGTGACCATAGCAATTATATTGTCGGGAAGCGGAATTTTGACATGGAGCATAGGCAACATAGGAATATTCAGCATAGCTATTTTTGTATCCTACTGCATCGCGACAAGAGTTATATATAAGTTTGAGAAATCAAAAACACATTCCCTGCCTGCCGGCAGGCGGAGCGCGAGTACCCGCAAGTACTCGCAGTACGATACAATTTCTCTTAAAAAAGTATATATTTATTTCGCAATAGCTGCGGCAGCTATTGTCGCAAGCGGCGTTTGGCTCGCTTATATAGGAAGGGAATTATCCGAGGTCTTGCGTTTAAGCCAGAGTTTTACGGGGAACCTGTTTATAGGTTTTGTTACTACGCTGCCGGAAATCACGGTATCCATAGCCGCCTTATTTATAGGGGCGAAAGAAATAGCTGTGGCCAATATGCTCGGCAGCAATTTATTTAATATGACAATTATTTTTGCCGACGATATTTTATATCGGAAAGCGCCTATACTTCAGGCTGTATCGCCGGGCCATGTGCGGTCAGCATGCGTAGTAATGGCTATGACGGCTCTCATTATCCTGGCAATGGCGGCCGGGTCAAGGCGCAAATTTTTTAATATAAGCTGGTATGTACCCGTGCTTTTTATTCTCTTTTTGCTGGGGGCGTATATAAATTTTGTAACAGGGAGGTAATTATGGAGTTAAATATTATTATTTTAAGGCTTTTTATAGCTGTGGTATGCGGAACCGTTATCGGGCTGGAGCGCGAAATGCGTGATAAAGCAGCAGGCCTGAGGACGCATGTTTTAGTTTGCCTGGGAGCCTGTCTTTTTGGCATGCTGGGCCTGGCATTAGTTGCGGAATATAGGGGCGCTGATATATTAAGACTTGCCCAGGGCCTTCTTGTAGGCATAGGTTTTTTAGGTGCAGGAGTTATCGTAAGAGAAGGGGCCTCTATAAAAGGTTTGACTACTGCGGCCGGTATCTGGGTTATGGGAGCAATCGGCCTGGCCGTAGGCGTAGGCTATTATCAAATCGCGCTTGTCGGGACCATATTCGGCTTTCTCACAATAACTTTATTTTCAAGAATAGAGGGGTTGCTTAAAAAATGAGTTTTAGAGGCGCTATCTTTGATCTGGACGGCGTTATCGTCGATACAGTGCCATTACACTTCGAGGCCTGGAAGAGAATGTTTTCCGGATATGGTAAAAATTTTACGTTTGACGACTACAAGGCTAAAGTAGACGGTATCCCGCGGCTTGACGGCACAAGGGCTATCCTTACCGATTTAAGCGGAGAAGAGCTTCAAAAAGCCGCTTCTAAAAAACAAGGGTATTACCTTGAATTGGTTGATAAAGCCAAAATCGAAATCTACTACTCCACACTGGACTTGATAAAGGAACTGAAAGAAAATGCCGTAAAGATTGCCGCTGCCTCCTCAAGCAGAAATTGTAGATATATATTAGAGAAAACCGGTCTCATTGAACTATTTGGCACTATTGTCGGCGGCGGCGATTTTAAAAAAGGCAAACCGGATCCGGAAATATTTTTGTTATCCGCTTCCAGGCTTGGCCTTTCTCCCGATGAGGTAATAGTTTTTGAAGACGCGATACTCGGCGTTGAGGCAGCGAAAAACGGCCGGATGCTCTGTGTGGGTATTGCCAGAAAGGGAGACACCCATCTTTTAAAAAAGGCAGATATCGTGGTTAAAGATTTAAGCGAAGTTGATTATGCAAAACTGAAAGGTCTTTTTAAGGCATGAAAGGCAAGTTTTCTAAATATCTATCAAAGGAAGAATGGCTCATTACCGAAAAAGGGTGGTCGAAAGACGAATTAACGGTAAAGGAAAGTTTATTTACTTTAGGAAACGGCTATCTCGGCTCAAGAGGTATTTATGAGGAGATACCCGACGGCACAGAGCCGGGCACGTATATCGCCGGTGTTTACGATGCCGCCGCGTCTATGGTGCCGGAGCTGGTCAACGCGCCCAATCCTATCGATTTTCGTATTATCGTAGAAGGCGAGAAATTGGACGTTGGCAGAATGGATATTCTGGAGAACGAAAGAATATTGGATTTAGGAAAGGGTCTTCTCGCAAGGAAGACATTATTTTCCGATACGAAGGGCAGGAGATTTTTATATCAGTCACTTCGTTTTTTTAGCCTTCGCGATAAACGTATCGGGGCGATGCGAATCTATCTTAAAGCGCTGGATAAGCCCGCCAGGATTATCGTTCAGGATACGGTAGATGATTCTGTGACAAATATCGGAAGTATTTTAGAAGGAAGAAAACGCCACACTCAACTGGCGGATGTCTCTCCCGCAGGAGACATGAATTATTTATGCGTCAAAACATTTACAAAGAAAATCTGGCTGGCTTACACTTCGTTTCTTGCGGTCGCGAGAGGCGGGGGACATGCGGTGGGCACTCTAAATAAAATATTTAATATGTTGTTAAAAAAAGGCGAGACAGTATGTTTTACAAAAATTTTCTCCATACATAACTCAAAGGATTTTCCGCCGAAGCACTTAAAAAAAGTCGCGATAAAAGAATTACACAAAGCAAAGGAGCTCGGATTTGACGCGCTTTTAAAAAGGCACATAGGGGCGTGGCAGCAAAGATGGAAGGCCAGAGAGGTAAAAATAGACGGAGACAGAGAAGCCCAGAGAGCACTCTGTTTTAACATATATCATCTTTTAATCTCGGGAAAAGAAGACGACGACAATGTAAGCATAGGCGCAAGGACCTTAAGCGGAAACGGTTATCACGGCCATATTTTTTGGGATACGGAGATTTTTATTCTTCCGTTTTTCCTATACACCAATCCGAAAATCGCGCGGAATTTATTAATGTATAGATTCCACCGCCTTGACGAAGCGCGAAGAATTGCCGGAGAAAAAGGCTACAAGGGAGTGCTTTTTCCGTGGGAGTCCGCCGATACGGGCAGAGAAACGACCCCGCCTTATTCGAAGCATTTAGACGGCTCAATTATAGAAATTCACACCATGGATATGGAGCACCACATAGTTTCTGATATTGCTTACGGGGTTTGCCACTATTTCAGCGCCACCGGTGACAATGAATTTATGCTTAAAGCGGGATTGGAAATTCTATTTGAGGCAGCCAGATTCTGGGCAAGCCGCGCGACGTATAATAAAAAAACAAAGAAATTCGAGATAAAGAAGGTAATCGGCCCCGATGAATTTCACGAAGACGTCAATAATAACGCGTATACCAACAAGATGGCTGCGTGGAATCTTTATAAAGCGAAAGAACTTTATAAAGATTTTGACAAAAAGTATCCGCGTTTTTTGAGAAAAATAGAAAGAAAGATCTCGCTTAAATCCAAGGAAATCGAGCAATGGGCGCATATCGCGGACAGGATAAAAATTCCCTTCTCGAAATCGAAAGGCATTATTGAGGAGTTTGACGGGTATCTTAGAAAAAAGAATGTCGTTTTAAAAACTTTGAATCATTATTTCATGCCCGTTCTTCCCGCGGGTATCTCGTTAAAAGATGTAGGGAAAACACAGATTGTAAAACAGGCGGATGTTGTTATGTTGATGTATTTGCTTCCGGAAGAATTTACGAAAGATATAAGGTTAAAAAGCTACTTATATTACGTAAAAAGAACGCTTCATAAATCCTCTCTCAGCCCGAGCGTCTATTCGATACTGGCTTCCGAGGTTGGCGATGTTACAAGAGGATATTTATATTTTCTTTTTTCTCTCTACGCTGATTTGAAAAATAAATATGGCAATACAAGAGAAGGTATTCATGCCGCGTCACTCGGCGGCACATGGCAGGCAGTGATAATGGGATTTTCGGGTTTTCGAAATATGGAAGGCCTTCCGTCTTTTGAGCCACGGTTGCCCGGCCACTGGCGAAACATAAAATTCTGTCTTAAGTGGAGGAGCGCTTTCTTAAGGATTTCGGTTAACAACAAAAGAATTAAATTTTTCGCGGTTTCAAGAAAGAAAAAGGGCTTTATCCTGATTAAATGTTTCAATTCTGTTTATAAAATCCCGTTTAATAAGGATTATACGGTATATAAAAAATAAAAAGGGGTGATTTTTATGGCTTACGTAAGAGATGTTATGAAAAAAGAAATTATTGTCGCCAAAATTCATGACCGTATTCAGCGGATTAGTAAAATTCTTACAGAAAAAAAGATAAGTAATATACCCGTTATAAATGAAAAAAACGAGCTTGTCGGTATTGTCTCCGAACAGGATATTATAAGAATAATGGATTCAGAAAATTTTATGAACATGACCGCCGAGAATATTATGACAAAAGATGTTTTATCGGTAAAAGAAAATGATTCCCTTGAATACATTTCAAAAATATTTACGGAAAGGCCTTTCAGGCGCCTGCCTGTCATCCGGGCTAAAAAAGTAGTGGGCGTTGTCACGCGGGAAGATATAATAAGTAGTTTTATGAGCGATTATTATTGACCCCGCCCTTTCTTTTTTAACTTTTATTGATTGCTGCTTTATTCATAATAAAAGATTAGAAAGGGCGGGGTTGATAAAAAATCTTTACTTTTTTCCGTGGTGTGGTATACTAATTGAAAAGGAGAATGAAAATGGGAAAGTTCATGGGTATCACGATAGGGGCTATCGCCGCGTTTATAGGATTAGTTTTGCTCATAGCGTGGTGGTATGAATTTTTGTTCGTTTTAAGAGGCGCTATCCCGGCCATTCTTATACTCGGTGGTATCGTCGCACTTTTTGCAGGAATTAGCGAGCTCAAAGATACGCTGAAAAGCAAAAAGGAATAAAAAAGCCTTCCTTCACGCAATAAGCACACAATAGATAGTATCTCCATGCCAAAAATAATACCACATATTGTATATTTTATCTTGACAATCTTTTCTTTATATGGTATATTTATTCTGTTATTTTTTGTCTTATTCTGTTTATAACCGGAGGATATCAAAATGGATAACAATTCTTTAAGTCTGTCGGAAAATGCGATAAGGGTTTTACATAAAAGGTATCTTGCGAAAAACGAAAAGGGCGAGGTTATTGAAACAGCCGAAGAGATGTTTCGCCGTGTCGCAAGAAACATTGCCCAGGCGGATAAGTTGTATGGCAAAAATAAAGGCACAAAAGAAACTGAAGAAGAATTTTATAAGATAATGACAAATTTAGAATTTCTTCCCAACTCCCCTACCCTTATGAATGCCGGAAGAGACCTACAGCAATTAAGCGCTTGTTTCGTGCTCGAGATAAATGATTCGATGGAATCAATATTTGAAACAGTAAAAGATACAAGTATGATCCATAAAAGCGGCGGGGGGACAGGATTTTCTTTTTCGCGGTTGCGGCCTAAAAATAGTCAGGTACGTTCCACAGGAGGCGTAGCCAGTGGCCCCGTTTCGTTTTTAAAAGTCTTTGACGCCGCGACTCAGGCTGTGAAACAGGGAGGATGTGTTGTGCCTGAAACGCGCATTTCTACAGAATATGGAATAGTCAAAATAAAAAGTTTGGGACCTAAGCATGCAAAACCTAATAGTTGGTATTGTCATAATGGTAGACCATTTGCTGTAGCTACAGATAAGGGAATAGAGATATCGGATGAGTTTTATAATAATGGAAGCTCTAAGGTTAAAAAAATAGAAACCAGTAATGGTTATAGTATCGTGGCCACACCCAAACATCGCTTACGCATTATAAATGATAATGGCAATTATGTATGGCGTTATATAAAGGACATAAAACCGGGGGATTGGTTGGTTTTGCAAAGAGATACATATATAGCCCAAGATAGATATCCTCTGCCGAAATGTGGCTTCAATATTCACTTTAACGCTAAGCTTATAAAGACGCCTCAATGGCCCACAAAGGAACTGGGTGAATTTATTGGATTCTTTATTGGCGATGGAGCAATGAGTATAAATAAAAGGGGCACAGGTAGGCTTATTTTCACTATCCATAATCAGGATAAGGATACCAAAGAACATTTATATAAAATAGCTCAAGAACTATTTGACATTGTTCCTTTTGCGCAAAAGAAGAAACAGGATAAAAGCACAAATTATTTCTTTAATTCTACTGTATTGGTCCACTGGCTTAAACAAATTGGCGTAGAGAAGAAAAACTCGCTCAAGGCAAATGTTCCTGAGATTGTATTTAGGGCCGGCCGGGATTTTGCTTATGGGTTTTTGCGTGGTTTATTTAATGCCGACGGGTGTATAAGTGAGGAAGGATATGTATCGCTTTCTAGCGTATCGAAAGTTCTTATAAAAAATATACAATTAATTTTATTATCCTTAGATATTCCAAGTGGAATTTCCATTACGAAAAATAGAGATAAAGCCTATGGTAAAAATCCACTTTATAGACTAAGGATAATTACACAAGAAGGCATAGAGATTTTTGAGAAAAAAATAGGTTTTATTAGCAATGTGAAAAACAGAAGGCTGCAGGCTAATAAAGATAAAGCCTGGGAATTTAATGATGTCATTCCTAATCAGGGAAGTCTTTTAAGGACAATTTACAATGGGCCGGGTCGTGGTTGTGGGCCAGCGAGGACTAAAAAAGGAGCAAATCGTAAATTATATCGAGATCTCCAACATTATCTTACGGATATTTCTGCAGTTCGTAACCTAACGCGTTCCAGACTTAAAGATTTAACGGGCAAGCATAAAGAAATTAGTAAAAATTCGTCTATCCAGTGGTTTCTTAAAAATAAACAATTTTATGATAAGGTTACTCACATAGAGGAAGAAGAGGCCTTGACTTTAGATTTATCTGTCCCCGAGTCTAATACATACATAGCCAATGGTTTTGTAAGTCACAATACCCGTCGGGGCGCCAATATGGGAATTTTGCGAATTGACCATCCGGATATTCTGGAATTCATAACCTGCAAGGAAAGTGATAAAGCAATTACTAATTTCAATATTTCTGTAACTGTCACAGAAGATTTCATGAGAAAGGTTGATATGGATGAAGATTACGATCTGGTGGATCCTCACACTAAAAAGGCGGCAGGGAAATTAAACGCCCGGGAAGTTTTCGATCTTATAGTAAAGATGGCCTGGAAAAACGGCGAGCCGGGGATAATATTTATCGATCGGATGAATAAATATAATCCTACCCCAGCATTGGGAGAATTTGAATCGACTAATCCTTGCGGTGAGCAAAATCTCTTACCATACGAATCGTGTAACTTAGGTAGCATTAATCTCTCTAAGGTAGTTTCCGGCGGAGAAATAGACTGGAATAAACTTGGCAGGACAGTGAAGACCGCCGTTCATTTTCTCGATGATGTTATCGATATGAATAGATTTCCATTGAAGAAAATCGAGGAAATAACAAGGGCCAACCGCAAAATAGGCCTCGGTGTAATGGGCTTTGCCGATATGCTGATTAAACTGGGCATTCCTTATAATTCGGAGGACGGTGTAACCATTGCCGATAAGGTGATGTCTTTTATATTGACCGAGGCAAGAAAGGCATCTATTAAACTTGCCGAAGCCAGAGGCCTCTTTCCTAATTTTAAAGACAGCATATATGATAAGCCGGGTGGCCCAAAATTAAGAAATGCGACAGTGACCACTATAGCGCCGACAGGGACGCTCAGCATTATCGGCGGCTGTTCCAGCGGGGTTGAACCTCTTTTCGCTATCGTATATTATAAAGAGGTAATGGATAAGGAGAGGCTTCCCGAAGTTAACGAGGCTTTTAAGGAAATAGCGAAAAAAAGAGGATTCTGGAGCGAAAGGCTTTTAAAAAAGATTGCTAAAGCCGGTAGTATACAGAAGCTTCGGGAGGTCCCGGATGATATAAAAAGAATCTTTGTTACCTCCCACGATATCGCTCCCGAATGGCATATAAAAATCCAGGCCGCGTTCCAGCGGTATACCGATAATGCCGTTTCCAAGACGATAAATTTTGCCCATGAAGCCGGGATTGACGACGTAAAGAAGACGTATCGCCTCGCCCATCAACTTGGCTGTAAAGGCGTTACTGTTTACAGGGATAAGTCGAGGGAAGAGCAGGTGTTAAATATTGAAGTGAAAGAAGCAGTAAAAATAGAAGAAAAAATGGCTGTCTCAAAGATTGTTCCCCGGCCCCGGCCTACTGTTACCTACGGCACTACCACAAAGATTGCCACGGGATGCGGGAATCTCTATGTTACTATCAATGAGGACGAAGAAGGTCTGCCTTTTGAAGTATTTATGCAGATGGGTAAGGCAGGTGGTTGCGCAATGAGCCAGCTTGAAGCTATCGGAAGGCTCCTGTCTTTGGCACTCCGAAGCGGAATAGAGTTTAATTCTATCATTGAGCAGTTGAGGGGAATAAGATGTCCCTCGCCAAGCTGGGAAAAAGGCGGTAGGATATTCTCCTGTAGCGACGCTATTGCGCGCGTTGTGGAAAGAAGACTGGTTAAAACAAAGAAAAATCGCGTATCGGAAAAGAAAACCTCAATTTCAGAAAGCACTGATATGGTATTAATGGCAAAAAAGAAAACAGGGAACATCGTGGGTGTATGCCCCGATTGTGGCGGCGCGCTATGGCATATCGAGGGTTGCATGGTCTGTAAGGCCTGCGGATATTCGAAGTGCTGATGACGAAAAAACTGTTATATGTAGTTCTTGATGGGCTCGGCGATAGGCCTATAAAAGCATTGGGCGATAAAACGCCGCTTGAGGCAGCCGAAACGCCTCAGATGGATACCCTTGCCAAAAACGCAAAGCTGGGATATGTCTATACCGTAGGAGAAAATATAGCGCCTGAATCCGACATTGCCGTTATAAGTATTTTGGGATACGAAGCCGATAAATTTTACACGGGACGCGGCCCGCTAGAGAGTTACGCAGCGGGCCTCGAGGTAAGAGACGGCGATTTAGCTTACAGAGTTAATTTTGCTACAAAAGAACCTGCTTCGCGTAAGATTATCGACAGAAGAGTCGGGAGAAGTTTGACGACCGAAGAAGCTTCTTCTTTGGCAAAAGAGGTTAATGAAAAAGTAACTTTAAGAGGCGCCAGTTTTGTTTTTAAGAATACCGTCGGGCATAGAGGCGTTTTGGTTATACGAAAGGACAAGGCGAGACTTTCCGCTGAGGTGACGAACACAGACCCTGCCTACGAGAGAGAGGGTGTTTACGGAGTAGCAAAAGCGACTTTCGAAAATGTTATCCAGATTGCCCGGCCGACAGAAGAATCTAAAGATTCTACCGAAGCCAGGGAAGCGGCACGCCTTACAAATGAGTTTGTGGAAGAATCAAGCAGGGTACTGGAAAATTCCGAGGTCAATAAAAAGCGCAAAGCCGAACATAAACTTCCGGCAAATCTTATTCTTACAAGAGACGGCGGGAATAAGCTTCCTGAATTTCCGAAAATCGGCGAGCTCTTTAACCTTAAAATAGGCTGTTTCGTGGAGATGCCTGTCGAAAAGGGCATTGCCCTTTTAACGGGCATGGAGATCGTGAAACTCCCTCTTCCTACAAAGGACCTCAAGAAAGATTATATCCTTCGTGCCCGAAAGGTACAAGAGGCGATGAAATCCTATGACGGTTTGTACATACACATAAAGGGTCCTGATGAGCCGGCACACGACGGTGATTATCAAAAGAAAAAAGAATCCATCGAACTAGTCGATAAATATTTTTTCGGAGAACTCTTACCCGGGATAGATTTAAACGATGTTATTGTGACTGTTACGGCTGACCACTCAACCCCTTGCGAGATAAAAGCCCATTCAGCCGATCCTGTCCCTCTCATGATTAGCGGAAAAGGTTTTACGCCCGATGGTTTGAACGCTTTTTCCGAGAAGGAAGCCATGAAGGGGAGCTTAGGCGCTTTAAAAGGGCACGAGCTTATGAAGCTTTTCATAAGTTTCCTCGGTTAAATATGAACCCCGCTCTTCCTGAATTATTATATTGATATGATAGGTTTTTATTAATATAAAGAAAAAAATAAAAAAATGAAAGAGAAAAAGAGAAAAGGAAGGGCGGGGTGAAAATAGCGATAGTAGGTTTCCCCGGGTGCGGTAAGTCAACCTGTTTCAAGGCCATTACCCAGAAGACAAAAAACGAGACAGATTCCCTTGATCCCACCAAACCGCATCTCGGTGCCGTAAAAATCCTCGACCGGAAACTGGAAAAACTAAAAACTTTCTTTAATCCCAAAAAGCTCACATACGCGGAAATAGTCTTTGAAGACTTACCCGGCTTTCACATACATCAAATAAAAGAAGTAGAAGCCCTCATGGAAGTTTTAGGGATATTTTCAGGGTCGCGCGACCCTGAAAAAGATATAGAAGATATGGACGTCGAGTTTATACTCGCCGACTTAAGTGTTATCGACCATCGGCTACCGGCGCTGGATAAGGAATTGAAACAGGATAGTCGCAGGGAAAAAATTCTTGAACGCGAGACATTGTTAAAATGTAATGAGTTTCTGGAGAAAAATACGCCGCTACGCAATTTAGGATTGACAGCCGACGAAGAAAAGGTAATTCGCGGATTTCAATTTTTAAGCAGAAAACCCTTATTTATTCTCGGCAATATAGATGAGAATCAAGCCGCAGGTGATGTTGTAAGGAAAATGGAGGATTCTTGCAAGGAAAAAGGCATTAAATGCACGGAATTCCCCGCTAAACTCGAGGCTGAAATCGCTGATTTAGAAGAGTCCGAAAGAGCTGCTTTTTTGAAGGAGCTGGGTATTAGCGAGACGGCAAGGGACAGGGTAGTAAAACTTGCTTATGATGCATTGGGATATATAACATTTTTCACGGTTAAAGGAAGCGAGACAAAAGCCTGGCCCGTAAAAAGCGGTACGACCGCGATAGAGGCAGCGGGAAAGATTCATTCCGATATACAGAAAGGGTTTATAAAGGCCGAGACGATAAATTTCGACGATTTGGCAGCGTGCGGCTCGATGCAAGACGCCAGGAAAAAAGCTTTGTTGAAATTGGAAGGAAAAGAGTATAAAATAAAGGATGGGGATATCATAGATTTCAGGTTTAGCGTATGAATACACAGATTAGCACAGATGGCAAGAGAGCTGTCAAAAGCGAGGAGGCACGAAGTGCCGACGAAGCAATCTCATAATCACAGATTAGCACAAATTTTGTTAGTTATAATTCTATTCGTTTCGCTTACCGGATGCGGCTGCGTAAGTGAAAGCACGTTAAGCGAGGTCCTGGAAAGAGACCCGTCATTTAAGAAGGTTCTGGACGCAAAGAGGCGCTTAAATACAAAAATTTTAGCTTTGGAAGATAAGAAACAAAGCCTCAACGCGCAAATCGCGCTGTTAAAACAGGAGGGAAATCCGGACATAGAAGCGCTGAAGGCAAAATTAGAAAAAACCCAGTCCAAATACAATTTGAAGGAGAAAGAGCTTAAGGATTCTATATCCAGTTTAAAGGATATCCGGAAACTCCTGGAGAGAAAAAGCAAACTGTTATTAACAGGCGATGAAATTTCTGTCTGGAACAAAAGAATCGGCGATTTAGAGAAGAAAGTAAATTCCCTCCATAACGAGCTCGACAGGCTAAAAAGCCAAACCCGCCTGATAAAGACCGAAATCAAAATCCTCAAACAATAAGAGACATGAGTTACAAAGAAGCGCTTCGATATTTAGATTCGTTTATAGACTACGAAAAGATAGGATATAAAAGCCGGGAGGCGTTTGACCTGGAGAGAATGCGCCGCCTGGCGCAGGTTTTCGACAATCCTCATGATAGCTTTCCGGCTATTCACATCGCCGGCACAAAAGGCAAGGGTTCAATAGCGGCTTTTATATCTAATATACTGAAAGAAGCAGGTTTTACCGTCGGACTTTATACCTCACCCCACCTTACGGACGGCCGCGAAAGGATAAAGATTAATAATGAAATGATAGGCAAAGATGAACTTGTCTTTCATACAGGTGAAATAAGAAGAAAACTTGAAAAAGAAAACCTCGGTTTTTCGCCGACACTTTTTGAAATTTACACACTTCTCGCCTTTAATTATTTTAGGGCAAAGAAAATAAATTATGGAGTAATAGAAGCGGGACTGGGCGGCCGATTAGACGCAACCAATATTGTTGAACCTTTGGTTTCGGTTATTTCACCGATAAGTTACGACCACACCCATATTTTAGGAAATAGCCTGGAAAAGATAGCTATTGAAAAAAGCGGCATCATAAAAAAAGGATGCGTTTCAGTAAGTGCCCCACAGCAAAATCGCGCTCTCGAGATAATTCGGGAAAAATGCAAATCCTTGAATGTCGAACTTATTTTAGTCGGAAAGAATATAAGCTTTTGCGAAATCAAGCACGATTCCGAAAGGGAGATATTCGACCTTAAAGGGATTCTCGGAAATTATGAAGGTTGCGTAAGCCGCCTTCTTGGCCGGCATCAGATAATAAATGCCGCTTGTGCGGCAGGGATAGCCGAGAGCTTGAGGAGAAGAGGTATAAAAATATCGGACGAAAGTATAAAAAAAGGTATAGAAGAAACTGAGAATTCAGGTAGATGTGAAGTAATAGCGAAAAACCCTTATGTTATCCTTGACGGCGCTCAAAATAGAGCGAGCGCAAACGCCTTAAAAGAAACCATCGGGAGGAACTTTGATTATAAAAAACTTATCCTCATACTGGGTGTCTCGAAGAAAAAAGACATAAAAGGAATAATGGAAGAGCTCTCATTTTTATCAGATGTGCTTATTCTAACAAAGGCAAATATTGAGCGCGCGGAAGAGCCGCGCGCCATTGCGAGGTTTATAAAAAAGAAAGATGCAATTTTAACAGATTCAGTTACGGAGGCGCTCCGGAGAGCCCGAGCCCTGGCGAGCGCTGAGGATATGATATTGGTTACAGGGTCATTTTTTGTGCTAGGCGAGGCAATTTCCTCCTATGAGATTGCTTCGTCGGCCCTTCAGGCCTCCTCGCAATGACGTTATGAAAAAAAGAAACTTAATATATAACACAGACGACACAATTGTCGCTGTCTCCACGCCTGTTGGCGAGGGCGGAATCGGGATAGTGCGTTTGAGCGGAAGAAAGGCGCTTTTGATAGCGGATAAAATATTTGTGTCGAAAGATAAATCTAAACCTTCTACCTTTAAGACCTATACCATTCACTACGGCCGTGTCGTCAAAAAAAGTTCGCCAAAAGAAATAATCGACGAAGTCATACTTACCGTTATGCGCGCTCCAAAAAGTTACACAAAGGAAGACGTGGTAGAGATAAACTGCCACGGCGGCATTGTTCCCTTAAGAAGGATTTTGGATTTAGCGTTAAGTCGCGGGGCAAGGCTTGCCCAGCCGGGCGAGTTTACAAAAAGAGCGTTTATAAACGGCAGAATCGACCTGGCACAGGCAGAAGCGGTTCTTGATATTATTCGGTCCAAGACAGACAGTTTCATGAAAGTAGCTCTTGGACATTTAGAAGGAGGGCTTTCTAATAAGATAAGCAGTTTGAAAGAGAAGCTATTAGATATCCTTAGCGAATTGGAAGCCAGGATTGATTTTTCGGAAGATGATATAGAGCTTGTGCCAAAAGAGGATTTATCCAAGAAGTTATATGCTTCCTTTCGGGAGATAAAAAAACTTATCGATGATGCGTGGAAAGGAATGATTTTGAAAGAAGGTATAATGTGTGTTATATGCGGAAAACCAAATGTGGGAAAATCCTCATTAATGAATGTTCTTTTGAGAAGAAACAGGGTCATTGTTACCTCTGTTCCGGGCACAACCCGCGACGCCATCGAAGAAGAGATAAATCTGAAAGACATACCTATAAGGGTTGTTGATACCGCCGGCATCTCCGAGGCGAGAGATATTGTAGAGGAGCACGGAATACGCAAGTCCAAATCTTATATAAAACGGGCCGACATTATCTTATTCATGCTTGACTTTAGTAAACGGTGGTCAAAGACGGATGAAGAGATTTTTAACAGTATAAGAGACAAAAACTTTATAACAATTGCCAATAAAAGCGACCTAAAGAAAAAGCTCGATATAAACAAGATAAAAAAGATTACGGGTAAAGACGAAATAGTAGAAACTTCCTTGCTGCGAAGGAAGAATTTAGACAAGGTTGAAGAGGCAATTTTACAAAAGATATGGCACGGCGAGATCCCGCATCCGGAGGGGGCTTTCGTAACCAATTTAAGGCACAGGAAGGATTTAGAGGGCGCGCATAAGTGTATAAGGAAAGCCATAAAGGCCTTAGGGGAAAAATCTACCGCTTTCCCGGAAATAGTCGCTTCTGAGGTGAAGGAAGCGGTGTTTTTTTTGAATTCCATTTTAGGGGACACAATAGAGCCGGATATTCTGGACAGGATATTTTCAAAATTCTGCATAGGGAAATAACCTGTCCGACCTCGTAGGTCGGACACAGTTGACTCATAAATAAATGTTACCGGAGTAATAGGCGGAGTCTAGCGCCTTTTCTTGTGTATAGTAGCGTATATTTTAGCAAGTTTTTTCTCCATGTCTTTTCTTAACCTAAAAGGGTTAAGTTTTGAATATTGCTCTT
>JAUWBJ010000046.1 GCA_030605095.1 Candidatus Omnitrophota bacterium
CCTCGTAACTTCAACCCAAGAAATTTACCAGGAGGTGGTTGATATTGGTGTTGTTCATAGGTCAGGGAGCAGATCCGCCGAAGTCGATTATGAATCATAGCGGTAACTAATCCGACTTGGAAGATCAATAAGCCCCACAGAATCGCCCGAGCGAGTGGCTCATACTCAGGTTTACCAAGAACAGAGGGAAGGAAAGCCAATAACGCAACTGCTCCTCCACCATTGATCAGTAGTAGCCCTTTGACGCTCTCCGTATCAATCTGGGCTCGTATTTCTAGTCCCTTTGTCATAATGCTAATCTCCTTTTAACTATATCAATTTAATTTCCAATTCTCAATTCTGGGGACACAATACTTAATTACTTTAAAATAGAACCGTTTTCTTTTTCGCTAATATATTTTTTGTCAAGTTTGCTACCATTCAAGTAGCTCTTTGTTTTTATTAAGATACTCCCATGCCCAAGGTTGAATATTGAATGCAAAGCCATCTAGCATGTCTCCTACGCTTGCTATTCTATATATGATTGTTTCTGACGCGAGACCCTGCGCTACTCCATCTTGTATTAAGAGGGTTTGTGTTCGCGTATTTCCATATATATAGTCTCTTAATATTTTCTTTTCTTCTGGCGTTAAGCTATGTAATCTTTGTTGTCTTTTTTTTAGGTTTTTTCGCCATGTAATTCTTTTCTTAATCCATTGAATAATTGCAACACATCCACGAGCTCCCAATATTGATATAGCTATTAGAAATAAAGCAGAGATTACCAGCTGATACGAATTTCTAATACCCGATAATCCCAGTTTTTGAATAAAAGTATTCGGCGCAAAAAGTAATATCGAACACCCTATTACAATAGCAAAAAGATGCGTGTTTGAAATCTTGAGCCAATTGATTAACTGTGACCAATCCATCTTTTTCTCTTATCGTTGTAACTGAAATTCCGGGCACACAGTACTTAATTACTTTAAAATAGAACCGTCCCCTTTTTCTTTTTAAGTACCTTTCTTTTTTCTTCTAATGGTTTGAACTGAATAAATAGTAGGCATATTTGGTTTAGATCTTACAAACAACTGCAATGTACGCAAAATTTCTGAATCAATATCGCTAGTTTCTTGCGCTAGAAAATCAGCAAGTTCTTGAAATATGCGCTTCATCGTCAAGCACTCTATATTCTTATCCTCCAACACTTCTTTCGCCTTATCTTCAAATTCCCACGCAACTAAAACACGTTTAACATTACTCACATCGCAACCATTCAACTTTAAAGTATCTATTACATCATTCGAAAAAAACTTTCTATTTATAAAAAATCCGGCAGTCCTTCTTTGTCCAGCCTTTTCCTGTCGTAGTTTTTCTTTTTCGGCATCAAATGACTTATTTGTTATTTTAGAATAACCACTAGATATAGATACAGAAGATTCGACATGGAAAAACAAGGGCGGAGATTTTCGAGAATCTATGCCTACCATATCTAATTCGGCTTGTCCGCCACCCCTCAAGCTTGTCCGAGTAAAAATACCCCGAACATGACGAAAATATGCCTCTACTATTTTTTCTGCAGCATTCATATCTTAAATTCTAGGGACACAATACTTAATTACTTTAAAATATAGCCGTCCCCTTTTCACACCTTTCTTGGCTCACTTCTGGGAAGTATCGGGAGCAAGATTTTTTTCAATTTCCGAAACTAAGTTATTTACAAACGAGATAAAACTTGTTGGATATATTTCTTGTGTCCTGGTTTCTGACCAGATAGTACGTGCCTCTTGGCTACATTCAAAGAATTGAGATATAGATCTTTTCCAAGCCTGCCAGCATTGCTCATCTATACTTTTTTTCTTGATTAAGTTCTCATAATAGTCGAATACACCATCAAAGAGGCCAAAACATAGATATATATACCCTTCTCTGCGAGCCTTTGTTAACGGTTCTGAGGATTTTGTCTTAGAAAGAGGATGGTAATCAAAAATTGCCCATATCTCTGGGTAATCAACCAACTTTGCATCGATATCTAATAAAGTCTTGTTCAAATCAAAACGATTTAATCTTTTGAAAGAAAGATCACTAAATACTAGTGCTCTCATGACAGAATAGAAAGACACACAAAGTGCAATGACAGAAATAACCAACGGTACTGCTTTAAATATTATCGTTTCAGGCTGAATCATTGTTTCCTCCCTCCTTACATTAATATAATTCTGGGGGCACAATACTTAATTACTTTAAAATAGAATCGTCCCCTTTTTCTCTTCGGTTTATAATGAAATTCTTCCTGGTTGGCCAGAACTGTCTTTTTTTTGTTTTTTCTTTTTATATATATGCGAAATAGCCATTTCTTACCCTTTTTTCATCTCAACAACATTAACGTGAATAGGGTGATAGCCAAGTTCATTACCATCGACGTTAAGATAAATACCATAATCCCCTGGTTTATCAAAAGGAACAGACATATTAAGAATAACGTTATGACGTCCCTTTCTATGACTTGCGGGTGGTTGGAAGTGTGCTTTTAGATCAGGCATTATTCTTTGACCGTCACCGTTTAAAAGAGCTAATTCCAAATTATGCAACCTTCCCATCTCTGTAATTTCAAGATCTATTGTAGCTACTAGAGCTATATTTACTGGCATCATATTAACTTGTTTTTTATCAGAATCTTTTATTTTAAAGGGTATATTAAGAGTATCGATCCCTCCTCTTAATGCAGAGAATGTATTATCTGGATGGCTGCTAGCCGCATCGCATAAAAACATATTACGCAATTTCATTCTTTCTTCTCCTTCTTTTTCATTCCTAATTCAGATAAAGAAGTAGCTGAAAATTCAAACCATTCAAAGATATCTTCTTTTGTGGCTTCATTTTTAGCTATCTTTAATATTAGATCATAATATTTTTCTGGTGACCCTATATCGTAACCATTATATCTTAAGATCATTCGACCGCAAACAAAAGCCGTTCTTTTATTACCGTCAGCAAAAGGATGACTCTTAACCATGGTATACACAAAAATAGCTGCCTTTTTTGCTATGCTAGGATATAGATCCACTCCGGCAAACTGTCTCTGAGGATTTGCTATAATAGATAACAAAGCATTATTATCTCTTATAGCACAATATCCGCCGAATTTGTTTATCTGTTCACGATATATTTCTAATACTTCATTATAACCAAGATATCTAATCTTCATCGGCAAGCCTCCTTAAATAGTCCTCGCTATCCTGCATAATGATATTCAAGTGCTTCCTAAATTCTGGGTCTGGGATATAGATATAATAAGTTTCTATAACCCTATCTACGCCCTGCTTAATTAATTCACTAACAGGAATTTTTGTGGACTCATGGATCTGATCTAATGCTCCTCGTCTTTTTTCGTCTAATCTTATGCTTACAACTTCTGTCATTTTTATACCCTCCATTCATTAAGAAGTATACACTATAAACATTGACTTGTCAAGTATTCTTTGTAATTATTTGTATTCTTTGTATTGCGCTATATATTCAGATTGCTTCGGCGGCTTCGCCGCCTCGCAATGACGGAGGGTTCAGGCCTTTTAAGCCCTATTATATGGCACATACCAAAATTCGAACCCTTGCCCTATTAGATGATAGGTACAAAGGTTCGAATTGGTCGCGATGGTGGAGGTGGCGGAAATCGAATCCGCGTCCCCGGTTCTTAACCCGGAAGTGTCTACATGTTTAGTTTGCTTTTTATCTTTTTCTTTCTAACTCCAGTAAACGGGATTTAGAAAGAAGCAGCTTTCATTAATTTTCACTTAAGGGCCAAAAGCTAACCCCTAAGCTACCCTGCTTAATCGAACTCCTATTAGTATCCCAGGATACTTACTAACGGAGCTGCCCCTGTAATTACAGGAACATGTAACGCACCCTCGGCCAAGATTGCCTCAGCCTCGGCTACTGAACTGTAGTTTGCGTTTATTTTTTTGCCAGGTGTTTATAGAGGCCTCCTAGCAACCTCTACATGCTGCTTCTCAAGCAAAAATCCGGGTCGAGACCTTTCACCCCCCTTATATTGATTTGGTTACTGCCGAAAAAAGTGCGGAATGTACTTTTTTCGCCCGTAACCTCAGCCTCCGGCTGAGGCTGACGCCAAATCATTTCAATGGGGAACCTAAGGTTCCCCTTATGACGCTCGCTTCGCTCGCTGTACCCCCTCCTAATAGGAAGGGGAATATATAACACTATGCTTTTTTACGTAAAGCGCGATCCACTTCGCGCTGGGCCTCTTTTCGCTTCAGCGCTTCTCGTTTGTCATAGAATTTTTTACCTTTTACCAGGGCAATTTCAACCTTGGCTAGCCCTCTTTTTAAATAGAGCTTAAGAGGAATCAGGGTCAATCCCTTTTCGGAAATTTTCCCGGAAAGGTATGTTATTTCCTTCTTTTTGAGAAGAAGCTTCCGTGCCCTTATAGGGTCTATTTCTTCACGGCGCGCGAATTCATAGGGATCTATATGCAGATTATACAGGAAAACCTCGCCTTTTTCAACCCTGGCAAAGCCCTCCTTAAGATTCGCCCGCCTTTTCCTTATGGACTTAATCTCGCTTCCTTTGAGCTCGATACCCGCTTCAAAGGTTTCTAATATAAAATAGTCGCGCAGCGCCTGCCTGTTGGTAACAATAACATTATTATTAGCCATGATTGCCTAAATCAAGGGGCGGTTCAGCCGAACCGCCCACTCTACTAACCTATTCAACCTCGTAGGTTAACCTACGAGGTTGACCACGGTTTCTTTATTTAATGCCAGCACCAATCTCCTCTATTGCCCCTGCAACACCTTCCAACGGCTTCCCTATGCCGCCTTTCAGGCCTTCTCCGCCGGCTTCAAAACCTTCTTCAGCAGTTTCTTGAGCGCCACCTTCGCCTGATAGCACCTGCGCAGTAGCTTCACCTGTTCCTTTTAGTAGGCCTGCGGTTCCTACAACAACGTCTCCGGCTCCAGTTACAATACCTTCTGCTAGCTCTCCGGTCCCTTCTCCCACGCCTGTGACTACCTTTTTACTTGCAGCACAGGAGAGAAAAAAAGGAACAAGCGCGATAATAGCTAAAATTAATAATGCCTTCTTCATATTCCCTCCTTTTTGTATAATCATACTCTTATATTCTTACGATTTCAAGGTTTTTTCTTTGGTGCGGAAGGAGAGATTCGAACTCTCAAGGCTTTACAGCCATACGGTTCTGAGCCGTACGCGTCTGCCAGTTCCGCCACTCCCGCATTAATACGAAACGAGTTCTATCGAACGAGCTTTTATCTCGTCAACAAATCCTTTATCGCAAAGAGCGGCTTTTTCTTCTTCGCGATTTCCCGGGTGGCATCCTAATTCGGTTAAGCCGTCTTTTAAATTAGAAATAGCGCGCATTAAGTCTTTCTTCCTTAATCTGAGAGCGCGAGCATGTCCCGTGAAATAATCATTATGTTTTATGCCCGGTACATCAAGTAGTCTCGCGGATAAGCCGCACATAGGCAATAACAAAAGGCTGCGAATTATGGCTAAAGGGTCTATAAGCTCCGTAAATATATTGATTTTTTCTTGCGGAAATCTCACATAATCTATGTTTTCCTCTTTCATTAATTTTATAACAATTTTTAGAATGCCGGGAACTACATGTATATGCTGGTGGCTATCCAGGTGGGTTATCGTGAAACCCTCTTTCTTAACCTTTAAAATCTGATTTTTAAATTCCGTGTAAATATCCTCTTTCCTTACAAATCCCGCGAAGTACCTGATTAAAAACGGGATGTAGCTTTTGGAGAATCCTATCGAGGTTAGGGGTTTAAAAGGCCCTGTTAAAGTAAGGTGGACGCCTATTTTATTTATATTGTTTTCTCTGGCAAGTTTTACGGCGTGCTCAAATGAATCCCCGACTGCCAAAAGGCTTACATTCGTAACGGCGCCATTGGTAAAACACTCTATAATGGCTCTATTTCCGCCTTCGGTGAATCCATAATCATCCGCATTTATTATAAGCTTTTTTGACATCTAAATCTCAACATATCCATCGCGGTCGCAAAAACCACACCGGGCCTGGAGATATATGACTTACCCTCCTGGCGGTGCTTAAATATAACTGGACATTGTTTTATAACAAAATTTCTTTTCAGTACTCTTATAAATATCTCGACATCTACGAACGGGCTATTCGAGATAAGTTTCATATCTTCAAAAATTTTTCTTTTATATATCTTAAATCCCGAGTTTACGTCCTTGATATCTGTCTTAAATAAAAACTGGATAAGAAAATTATATACCCTGGACATAATTATCCGTTTTAAGGTTTCTCCTTTTTTAACCCTGCTGAAAGCGGTTACGATATCGCATCCATCCAGAAGGGAAAGTGCTTCTTTGATGTCGCCGGAATCTATGGGTAAGTCGGAATCGGTGTATATGATTATGTCTTTTTGAGCGCGTTTTAATCCTCTTTTTAACGCGCCGCCGAATTTTGTGTTTCTCTTAAGGTGTTCAACCTTTACGCGGGAATCTTCTTCGGCTATTCTATCTATAATTCGGCCGCTATCATCAGTGGAGCCGTCATCGGCTATGATAATCTCGTAGTCATCGGTAAGCCCTTTTGCTATCTGGGTAAGCTCTTTTACTGTATTGGCAATGCCCCGACTCTCGTTGTACATGGGTATAACAAAGGAGATGCTAGTAGGGTTCATTTACGGTCCTTATCTTAAGAAATTTCTCGCCCGGCAGGACTTTATTTGTAATAATAACTTTTTTTCCGAATTTATACATGACATAGGTGGGTTTATTATACGGCTTTTTATTGTCTGTGTAGAGCTGAATATGGTTTTTCTCTTTAACAACGCACCATACGCGTTCTTCTTTAAGCAAAAATTTTGTGATAACGTCGTGCACATGAACATCTAAAATGTCCTCTCTATCCATGTAAAATGCAACACCCCTTCTGTAGCGGGTCTCTACGCCAAGTTGTTCTCCGGGTTTTGCAAATTCGAGAAGTTTCTCCGATATGTGTTTACTCGATTCATATTTCCCTATTTCGGGCAAAATAATATAGGATAACGGGAATATAAAGATTACAAAGGACATCATGTAGAAAATAATACCTTTTATATATTTCCTTCTCAAAAGCGCCGTTACAAAAAAGAACATAAGAAGAATAAGCACTATCCCCGCTATAAGCGAGGGACTTGCGGCAGCAGGGTATTTCCTCTTCGCGACAATGTATAATCCCATTAATCCGCCGATAGGCAATGTCAAAAATAGATATAAAGAAATGTTCATAGTTTTTTCCTGTTTCCTGGTAAAACCTCTATCCAGAAAAACATCAAAAAGGCGGCCTATCAATAATGCGAGCGCCGGGTACAGCGGAAATATATAAGTCGGGAGTTTTGTCCTCGAGAGTGAAAAAAATACAAATATAACAAGAAACCAGATAATTAAAAAAAGATTTGTCTTTTTAAGTTTTATGCTCTCCTCTCTAAAAGCCTGCCATATTCCGAGCGGCAGAAAAGCAATCCAAAGAGAAAAACCGCCCATGAGGATAGGGATATAGTAATAAAAAACGTCTCCTATTCTATGCTCGGGTTTTAAAAAACGGACTATGTTGTGAAAACCGAAAAATACATCTATAAATTCTTTGCCGTGCACTCTGTACATAAGAAAATACCAGGGGACCGCTACGGCCAAAAAGAGTATTACCCCCCGCAAAAAAGGTATTTCTTTCAATTTTTTAAGCTCTTTTGCAAAAATGAGGTATATGCCGATTATTACAAGCGGTAAAAATACGCCTATCGGCCCCTTGGCAAGGACGGCGAGGGCTAAGAAAACGAATGATAGAAGATACCACTTCGATTTGCCGGATTCGGAAAGGTAAGCATAGAAGAAGAACAGAAACGCGTAGAGAATGAGAACGCATAAAAGCATATCTATAACACATGCCCTCGACAAAGCCAGATAATTTATGCTTGTCGCCAGGACAATGCCGGCAAAAAAGGCCGCTCTTCTATTTATTAATATTTTACCGAGTAAGTATACCCCCAGTACGCCAAAAATACCGAATATACTAGACGCAATTCTTGCCGAAAACTCATTTACGCCAAAAATCTTGAAGCTGAGTATGACGAACCAGTAATAAAGGGGCGGTTTTTCAAATTGAGGCTTGCCGAATATGTAGGGGGTAAGCAGTTCCCCGCGGGTAAGCATCTCTCTGGCGGTCTCGGCATAAAATACCTCGTCAGGGTCTGTGAGAGGCATCGCCCCAAGGCCTGCCAGAAAAAGAGACGCGCTGAAGAGAATCAATATGGTTATTAAAAGGGCTTCTTTTTCAAAAAGTTTCATGTTTTGTTAAATGTTACTATAAAAAGTCGTTTTTGTCAATTTTCCATTTTGCGCGATACCTGTTAACAGAGTCCCTGAAAAGTTCTCTCAACTTTCCCGTAACAGGCCCCGGCATCCCCCTTCCGATGACATGGTTATCGACTCTTACGACAGGTATAATTTCCGCTAAAGAATTTGTAAGGAATATTTCGTCAGCGCCGTATAAGGCGGCCGCTTTTATGAAACCTCCTTTAATCCTGTGCCCTAAAAGCCTCTTCACAAGGCGAATAACCTCATTCCTCGTTATACCCGGAAGGCAACCGGATTCGAGGTAAGGGGTAAACAATTTTCTTCCTTTCACCAAAAAAATATTAGAGCTTGTTGCCTCACTTACAAAACCTTTTGTATTTATAAGTATGGCATCGTCAAACCTTCGCTTTTTAGCTTCGTAACGGCACAGGATGTTATCCAGGTAATTTAGAGTCTTTTTTCCCGCTACTGGGGATTTTTCATTACATCCCGTTTTGGCGAGAAACACTTTAATCCCTCTTTTATAAACTCCTCCCGGGTACCCTTTATAAGGCAGGGCATAAACCGCGAGTGTAGCCCGCCCAGTTTCCGACGGGATTAATAACCCTGTTGATTTTCCTCTTGTTACGATTATTTTTACATATGCGTCTTTTAATCTGTTTTTATCCAGTAACTTATATACAATTTTTTGTATTTTTGATTTATCAGTTTCCAGCCGGATCCGGAGAGCTTTAAGTGATTTAAATAATCTTTCTATATGTTTTTCCAGACGAAACACAACCCCTTCATAGGCGCGCATTGTCTCAAAGACACCGTCTCCGTATAGGAATCCCCGATCCAGAATCGAGATTTTCGCTTTATCTAACGGAATAAACCTGTTGATCAGATAAACTATGCTCATATGAAATCGCTTCAATCAACGCTTTTGCTTTATCAAGCGTCTCCTGATATTCCTTTTCAGGTTCGGAATCGTAAACTATGCCTCCGCCGACCTGGAAATACGCCTCTCTTCCCTTTATGATAAAGGTTCTTATGACAATAGATGTGTCCATATTGCCGTTAAAACCGATATAGCCGATGGAACCCGTATAAATCGAGCGCTTAACCGGCTCGAGTTCTTCGATAATCTCCATAGACCTTATTTTTGGGGCCCCGGTGATTGAGCCGCCCGGAAAACAGTTAATTAAACAATCTATCGCATCAACCTTGGGCCTTAGCCTTCCCTCAACTGTTGAAACAAGGTGGAAAACGGTCGCGTATTCTTCACAGGCCATAAATTCTGTCACGCGAACACTTCCGTACTCACAAATACGGCCAAGGTCGTTTCGCTCCAAATCTATAATCATAAGATTCTCGGCTCTGTCTTTTACGCTTGTCATAAGTTCTTTTTTTAACCTTGTGTCTTCGAAAGAATCCTTCCCGCGCGGCCTTGTGCCCTTGATAGGACGTGTTTGTATGTGGCGGGCTTCCTTTTTTAAGAACCTTTCAGGGGAGGCGCTTACGACCTTTATGTCCCCAAAATTGAGAAAACATGAAAAAGGCGCCGGATTTACGGTTCTTAAAATTCTGTATAAGTCAAAAGGGTCCGTGTTTAAGGTAACTTTGAATCTCTGCGATAAGTTAACCTGATAGATGTCTCCGGCTCTTATGTACTCTTTTGCCTTTTCGACTGCGCTTATATATGAATCCTTTGTGAAATTTGACTCGAGTTTTGATGGGGACAGGCGTAAGTTCAGCTTGGGGACAGGCGTAAGTTCAGCGCCAGCCCCGTCCCCATACGAACCGGAGGTCGAACCTCTATCAATGGCGCGAATTCTATTCTTTACTAATTTTTTCAAAATTAGCGCTGGGTCGCAATGACAATTACTCCCTGCAGCGTAGATTCTATTCTTCAAGCTTTCGAGCCGAGCCCTCTGGCGGTAAATCCTTTTTTTTCCTCTTTCGGGAAAACCCGAGGAAATTATAAAAAATTCCCGGCTAGAATGGTCGAATGCCAGAATAGTGTCATAAAAACACATTACACAGTCAGGTATGTCAATATCGTCAATGGCTCGGTCCGGGAGGCGTTCGTTGAAATCTTTCAGGTCATAGGATAAGTACCCAACTCCTCCTCCGATAAAAGGAAATCGGGGATTTTGCGAATCTATCTTGAATCGCGCAAATAAATTTTTCAGCGCAAAAAAAGGGTTTCCCCGAAATTCCTCTTTTCTGGTGAGCCAATCCAGCGTAATGCGGTCTCTTTTGGATTTAAAAATAAGAAAAGGCTCTATGCCGATAAATGAAAATCTGCCGAGATTGCCGGATTCGAGTGCACTGTCCAGAAAAAAGCTATAGGGAAAATTTTTGAAGCAGCTATAAATAGCGGCTGGAGATTTGTTTAATGAGCCCAAAGCCTCCGCCTTCGCCAAGGCTTCGGCGGACAAGCATAGC
>JAUWBJ010000035.1 GCA_030605095.1 Candidatus Omnitrophota bacterium
GCGATAATACCTTTTTCACGATATCTACGATGCCTGTAAAGGAAAGTTTCCTTTCAAGATAGAGCTTAACGGCCTGTTCATTGGCGCCATTAAGGCAGGCGGGGTATGTGCCGCCAATTCTCGCAACCTCGTAGCAAAGCCCGAGAGAGGGGAATTTCCTGCGGTTGGGTGTCTGAAACGAGATATTTTTCAATCTTGAAAAATCGACCCTGGGAAGCCGGGATGCGCGCCTCTCAGGGTAGTTCAAGGCATAAAAAATCGGTAACCTCATATCCGGATAGAATAGATTGGCTATTATATTGTAGTCGGTAAATTCTACCATGGAATGTATAACGGCTTCGGGATGAAGAAGGACCTCGATTTTAGATACATCCGTGTTAAAAAGATGATGCGCCTCGATAACCTCAAGACCTTTATTCATCATCGTCGCCGAATCCACCGATATCTTTTTACCCATCCTCCAGACGGGGTGCGCTAATATGTGGGAGGGTTTTAGTTTATCAAAAACATTTTTTGAAACATCCTTCAGGGGGCCGCCTGTCCCCATGAGAAAAATTTTATTTATATCACGCTTATCCCTCCCGTTTATACACTGGAATATGGAATTGTGCTCACTATCGACAGGTATAATTTTTACATCGCGGGTCCTTGCCATATTCATAATTATCTTTCCGGCGCTCACTATGGCTTCTTTATTGGCAAGCGCGATTTGCTTTTTTGCCCTGATAGCGGATATAAGCGGAAGTATTGCGGAGGTGCCGCTTATGGCGACAAGGATTATATCCGCTTCCTTCATAGAGGCTATTTCCGATATGCCCTCTACTCCCTTGAGGACCCTCTGTGGCATTTTTAACGCGCGTTTCAATTCGTTATATTGTGAAATATCGCCGAGCGCTAAAAGCCGGGGCCTGAAACGCTTTGCCTGCCTGGCAAGAAGCCTGGCATTACTATGCGCGGTAAGCCCGACGACCCTGAAGGCATCTTTTTCTTTCGCTATAACACGGAGGGCACTTGTGCCGACCGAACCTGTTGAACCTAATATAACGACTTTTTTCATCCCGTTACAAATCCTTCCATTTTCTGCTTAATTTTCCAAAATACATATATACAGACATCGCCATTATAGCTACTCCAGACTTACATATTTAAGATTTGTAACGGGATTCATAACGGGGTTAGTAAAATCTTTATGTAGAAATAAAATATGGGGGCGGTAAAAAGGAGGCTGTCTATCGTATCCAGCACGCCGCCAAGGCCGGGAAGCTCCTTCCCTGAATCCTTGACGTCGAAATCCCTCTTAAAAAGGCTCTCCGCAAGGTCACCAACCTGTCCGATAATACCTAATAAAAATCCCAGTAAAATGGCATGGTGGTACGAAAAATCTATCAAAAAGAATTTACAAGAAATTGCGGCTCCTACGCTGAAAAGCAACCCGCCGAGGGCGCCCTCCCTTGTCTTCTTGGGGCTTATGCGGGGAATTAAAGGGTTTTTACCGAATCTCTTGCCTACGAAATAAGCCCCTATATCGCTGGCCTTTGTTACGATAATAAGGAAACTTACAAGCCTGGCTCCTTCGGGCAAATATTTTATTTTTATAAAGAACGAAAAGAACCAGCTTATGTAAAACAGCGCGAAAAGCGTCACGGCTATGCTTATCAGGTGGTCCTTGGCGGTTTCTTTTCTTGCGAATTGAAGCACGAAAGTGAAAAGGCATGCTATAACGATGAAGAAAGGTTCTAGATTTGCGTGGCCTTCTCCGAGATGAAGGTATATGGCTATGGGAATGATGATCCCTGCGACGGTTCCGAAATATTTATAGACGAAAAGATCGGTTTTTTCTATAACGGAAAAAAATTCATAAAGCGCGAACCCTACAAAAAGAACCACTAAAAGACAGAAAACCCAATCGGGAAGAAGAAATGTTATAATACCCGCTACAAAGACAATCCCCAGAGATGTGACAATTCTTTTAAGGATATTATCCGCCATACCTTCTACCTCTTTGACGGTAATCAAGAATGGCTTTTTCCAAATCCTTTTTTCGGAAATCCGGCCAGAGTTTTTTCGTTATATAAATTTCCGCGTAGGAAACCTGCCACAAGAGGAAATTGCTTATTCTCATCTCGCCGCTCGTCCTGATCAAAAGGTCCGGGTCAGGAAGACCTGCGGTATACAGGTAATCGGAAAAATTATTTTCGGAAATGTCGTCAGGATTTAATTTATTTTGCTTTACGCATCTTGCGATTCTTTTGGCGGCATCGACAATCTCAGACCTCGCGCCGTAATTCAGAGCTAAAATTACAAGGATGTCGCTATTCTTACTCGTCCTCTCCTCAATTTTCCTTAATTTCAATTGAACCGCGGCCGGCAGGCCTCGTATCCTCCCTATGGCCCGAATCCTTATTCCCTCTTTGGCTATTTTTTCTGCCTTGCGGTCCAGGTATACCTCCAGAAGCCGCATGAGGGCGTCTATTTCTCTTTTGGGCCTTTTCCAGTTCTCTGTGCTGAAGGTATAAAGAGTCAGAATCTTTATTCCGAGCTCCTTCGCTGCCTTTATTATCTCTTCTACGCTTTTAATCCCCGCTCTATGGCCGGCTATTTTGGGGAGGAGGCGCTTTCGGGCCCACCTGCCGTTTCCATCCATTATGATAGCTATGTGATGCGGGAATTCCGAGCGGTCTACTTTACCCATTCTTGTTTCTCAAGTTCGCCGATGGGTTTCCTGGGGTATTGCGGAAGAATTACTATCTCGACGCGCCTGTTCTTCGCGCGGCCGCCAGCTGTATCATTACTGGCAACGGGCCGGAACTCGCCATACCCAACTGTTGTCAATTTTGAGGGTTTCAGTTTGGCCGTATCGACGAGATAGTGGTAAACATTATTGGCCCTGGCTGTTGAGAGTTCTCTATTGGATTTCCAGGGCGAATGTTTAATCGGCACGTTATCTGTATGGCCCTCTATGCCTATATTCTTGTCAGGCGCCCTCTTTTTTATAACCTTCATGATTTTATCAAGTATCGGATAGGCCTCTTCTTTAATCTTTGCTTTGCCGGAATCGAAAAGTATGTTATCCGCCAGCGTTATAACAAGGCCCCTTTCGCCCACGGCGAGGCCGACTTTACCCTTCAGTTTTCTCTCAAGTTCTTGTTTCATTTTTTGGAATTCTTGTTGCTCGCGCGCCCTTAATTCGCTTAATCTCGTCAGTTCACCCGAGAGCTCCTCTATCTTCGCCCTGGCTTTGGGGCTTTTCTTGTAAATATTGATAGCGCAGCCGGTTGTCACGAATAAAGTTACCAACAATAACAATATCACTCCCTTTTTCATATAAAACCTCCTTAACCTTTTGGTCAACCTCGTAGGTCAACCTCGTAGGTTAACATACGAGGTTGACCATGTTATTTAATTAGTGTGTTCGCCACTATAAAGGAAGCAAACACAACTGAAACCATCGACATAAGTTTTATCAAGATATTAAGACTCGGTCCGGATGTATCTTTAAACGGATCGCCCACGGTATCTCCGACTACTAATACCTTATGAGAAGCGCTTCCCTTGCCGCCGTAGGCACCCCTTTCTACATATTTCTTAGCGTTGTCCCAGGCGCCGCCCGCATTCGCCATAAATATAGCCATAACAAAACCGCTGGCCAGAGCGCCTGCTAAAAGCCCTATAACTGCTTCAACGCCTAAGAGAAGCCCTATTGCGATGGGACTCGTTATCGCTAAAAGGCTCGGTAGCACCATCTCTTTCTGCGCCATACGTGTGCATATTGAAACGCAACGAGCGTGATCCGCAGGGGCTGTGCCTTCCATAAGGCCTTTTATTTCCCGAAACTGGCGTCTTACCTCCTCTACAATACTCTGAGCAGCCCTTCCGACTGCCTTCATTGTCAATGAAGAAAATAAATACGGTAACATCGCGCCTACAAAAAGCCCGACCATTACCTTAGGGTTTAACAAGCTCACAAGCATTTCTGTGCCCAATAAATGCACCTCGTCTTTAAAGGCCGCTATTAATGCCAGAGCCGTAAGAGCGGCGCTGCCAATGGCAAATCCTTTTCCTGTAGCTGCTGTCGTATTGCCCAAAGCGTCCAGGGCATCGGTGCGTTCTCTCACCTTCGGACCCTGATGTGACATCTCGGCTATGCCGCCTGCGTTATCCGCTACAGGGCCATAGGCATCGGCAGCAAGCGTGATACCAAGCGTGCTCAACATGCCTACGGCAGCAATACCTACTCCGTATAGGCCTGCGCTGAATTTAAATGCTGCGCCGGCATTATGGCTTGCGAAATAATAACTCGCTATAATGGCTATGCCTACGGTTAATACAGGGATAGCCGTCGATAGCATGCCGACGGAAAGCCCGCCGATAATAACAGGAGCCCCCCCTGTTAAAGAAGCCTTGGCGATAGAACGCGTCGGCGCATATCTAACGGAGGTAAAAAATTCTGTTGAGAGCCCTATGATTAAGCCGGCCAGAAGCCCTGAAATAACAGCTCCGTAAACGCCTATATTATCCGGCAGTAAATTCTTTATTATAACGAATGAAAATATCGCTATTAAAATAGCGCTTACAAAAATTCCTCTTCGTAACGCAGATAAGAGTTCGCCCTGCTCGGCCTTTTCTCTGGTTCTCACAAAGAATGTGCCGATAATGCTCGCTATAACGCCCACAGAAGCCATAAGTAAAGGAATCATAACACCCTTAACCCCAAAACCGCCGGCTACAGCCAGTACCATCGTCGCGACAATAGAGCCTACATAAGATTCATATAAATCCGCGCCCATACCCGCGACGTCCCCGACGTTATCGCCGACATTATCCGCAATAACAGCGGGATTGCGGAGATCGTCTTCCGGAATCCCGACTTCCACTTTGCCTACAAGGTCCGCGCCGACATCCGCTGCCTTCGTATAAATACCTCCGCCTACGCGCGCGAAAAGCGCCATTAAGCTCGCGCCCATTTCAAATGTAAGCATAGTGCTTGTTATATACTGAATACGTAGGCCTGCATCAAGCACAACATTGATATGCATGTAATAATAATCCAATACATAGTACCATATGGAAAGGTCCAAAAGGCCTAGCCCTACGACAGTGAGCCCCATTACAGTTCCGCTCGAAAAGGCAACCTTTAACCCCTTGTTTAAACTTTCCTTTGCGGCGTTAGTTGTCCTGGCATTGGCGTGCGTAGCCACCTTCATGCCCACAAACCCGGAAAGCCCGCTGAAAAAGCCGCCGGTTAAAAACGCAAAAGGCACAAATATAGGAAGGTAACCTCGTTTGGATAAAATAAACAATATGCTAAATACTATCGCGAAGAAAAACGCTATAACGGTATACTGCCTTTTTATATAAGAAGATGCCCCCTCCTGAATTGCCTTCTGAATTTTCACCATGCTTTCATCGCCGGGAGATGTCTTCATTATTTTATACACAAGGTAACTGGCGAATAAAAGCGCTATGATTGAACTTATGGGTGCGATGATTAACATATCACTCCACTATTATTGTCTGTTTCCTTTTAGAGCCGACGGAAATAAGCACGATCTTCGTTTTAAGGATTTTCTGTATCTTCTTCAAATACTCTTTTGCGTTCCGCGGCAGGTTCCTGAAGGCCGTTATATTAGTCGTATCCTTTACCCACCCATCTACCTCTTCGTAAACGGGCTCGCAACTTGTAAATATCTCTATATCGCTTGTAAATTGTTCATAGAGCTTATCTTTATATTTATAACCGACGCATATCTTTATTCTCTTTAATTCGTCCAGAACATCCAGTTTCGTAACGACTATTTCCGATATACCGTTAACCATTATGGAATGCTTAACCAGGCACGCGTCAAACCAGCCGCATCGGCGGGGACGGCCGGTAGTGGCGCCAAATTCAGCGCCCCGGACCCTTATTTTCTCCATCATATCCCGGCTGAATTCCGTGGGGAACGGGCCTTCTCCGACCCTTGTCGTATAGGCCTTGACAACGCCAAGGACTTTATCGAGCCTGGTAGGCCCTACACCTGTGCCTGTCGAGACACCGCCGGCAGTAGCGTTACTCGACGTAACAAAAGGATATGTCCCGTAGTCAACATCAAGCATTGTCCCCTGAGCGCCTTCAAAGAGAATGGGTTTTCGTTTTTCTATAGCTTTATTTAAAAGCAAAGCGGTATCGCAAACAAAATCCTTTATCCCAACCCTCAAGTGTAAGTAATCCTCATATATTTTATTGAACGAAAATCCCTCAAAATCGTATAACACCTTTAAAATTTTATTCTTTTCTTCTATGTTCGCTTTAAGTTTCTCATGGAAAACTTTATCGTTTAATAGGTCGGTAATCCGTATTCCTGAGCGCGATACCTTATCGGCGTGACAAGGCCCTATGCCTTTTTTTGTCGTACCGATTTTAGATTTTCCTTTTTTTATCTCTTTTAATTCATCGATCACCCTGTGATAGGGGAATATTAGATGTGCATTCTCGCTTACGAACAACCTGTCTTTGACATGTATGCCTTCCGATTCAAGTTTATCTATTTCTTCAATCAGGGCCTTCGGATCTATGACAACGCCGTTTCCTATAACACACATCTTTCCTTCGTGCAATATCCCGGACGGTATCAAGTGCAGGATAAATTTCTCATTGCCGATAACAACTGTGTGCCCGGCGTTATTGCCGCCCTGATACCTTACAATGTAGTCAAAATCCTTGGCTAATATGTCGATGACCTTGCCCTTGCCTTCGTCTCCCCATTGGGCTCCAACAACGACTATGTTTGCCATAACATATTTTTCCTTTCTATCGACGCGACGGCTGTGGCGAAGAGGACGGCGGTGCCGGAATTTCAGGCGGGCTTTGCGGAAGCCGAGGCGTCTTCGGCATAGCGGGAGCCGTATAATCTTGGGGTGGTTTCGGAATCCTCTCTGATGCCCTCGCCGCCTCCAGCTGCCTCTCTATCCTCTCGGTTTGTATTCTTATCCGTTCTATGTTTATGCGATTATGAATTTTTATAAGGTTTTCTTTATCTAATTTTTCTAAGTCTATATCTTTCAATTCAGGAATAAAATCCGCTATCTCCGGCGAAGTTTCCAGCATATATTTTATTCTCCTCAGTATCTCTTCCTTCGTGAGTTTCTCCAAAGGAGATATTTCGGGTTTTAAAAACGGCTTTTTAAAAATACCCAGGAATTTGCGCCATCTTGTCTTTACAGAACCTACTCTCTCTTCGGCAAGAGAAGTCTGTAGAGATATGAAAGACACTATAAGAAGAAACAAAATAAAAATTCTAAAATTTTTTCTCATTTTCTTACTGCGCATTATTCCCCCCCTCATCCCAAAGGTTCCATAGTAAAAATCTTCTTCGCTATGTCCGGATACGTTGCGATAAAGCGAAGCTCGTCTTCTGTCAGTGGCTTCTGGGTATGGACATTTGCATAGCGGACCAGCTCCAGAATTTTGTTCGCTTCTTTCTGGTTTTTAAATTTAATCTCCAATCTTTCGTAAACGTTTCTGAAACCCTTGATTCCGCTGTACTCGCCTGCTGTGATGCGCCTTCCTGTTTCTACAATCTCGGGCTCGCCGCGGCCGAGTTCTTCGAAATCGTAAAGTTCGTAATTTCGCCTGTCCTTCAATGCCCCGTCGGCATGTATTCCCGATTCGTGCGCAAATGCGTTCTCTCCCACTGCCACCTGATTTACCGGAATCGGGATACCGAATGCATAGGAGGCGTATTTTGCAACCTTCCATGCCTTCTTTAGATTTATCCTTTCATCCAATTTATATTTCCCCTGAAAGCCGCTCGAATATTTAATAGCGAGAATGACGCTGACAAGGTCTGCGTTGCCGGCCCTCTCGCCCATACCGTTTACGGTTGTATTTATGTAGGCGTCCACGCCTGAATCTAAAGCTCCTTTTGCCCCTGCTATACTGCAGGCCACAACCATGCCTAAGTCATTATGGCAGTGCAGCTCTATCGGTATTTGCACGCTCGAAGCAAGATATGCTACCCTGTCGTATATGGTAAAAGGATCGTCAAAACCGAGCGTATCGCAATACCTGATCCTGTCGGCACCTGCTTCCTTCGCAGCCAATGAAAATTCTATCAGATAGCCCATATCGCTTCTCGAAGCGTCCTCGGCATTTACCCCTATTGTCTTTATGCCTTTTTTCCGGGCGGTTTTGACGGCTTCCAGCATATTGTCAATGACGTCTTTTTTTGTATATTTACCCCTGAATTTTCCTTTTATCATCTGCTCTGACGTGGAAATGGACAGATTCAGGTGTTCTGCGTCTGTCAATTTTGTTGCCTCAATAACGTCGGCTTTAATGGCCCTTACCCAGCCCTCGAGGATAATAGGCTTTAAAACGCCCCTATGCGCCAGTTCCAGGTTTGCGTTCAGATAATTCGTTTCGTGGCCGGTAACGGGAAATCCAAATTCACTCTGATAGACGCCCATATCGTTCAAATACATATTTATCACGGTCTTCTGCAGTTTCGCCAATCCAAGCCGCGATGTCTGGACGCCGTCTCGATTCGTAACGTCAATTATACGAATTATGTTTTCCTTCTTTTTCACCCCGCCCTTCCTTTCTTTTTTATTTCTGCATTTATTTTCATTATCATCACTTACCCGCTCTTCTTTGTAGTATTCAATATAATGCTTTTCTTAGGAAGGGCGGGGTTCATACCTTCACCTTTTTTATAGTTTTATGCATTTTACTTCTTTTATATACCGCGCCTTCTTTATTTGATTTATGACCTTTTCGGAAACCGCGCTATCTACGTTCAAAACAGTGATGGCATTTCCACTCGGCTTTGCGCGGCCAAACGTCATGCCTGCGATATTTATATTAGCCTTTCCGAGAATACTTCCGATATGGCCTACGATGCCCGGTTTATCCAGGTTATAGATAACGAGCATATGGCCTTCCGGAACGGCATCGACGTAAAACTGGTTGATTTTTACAATGCGAGGGTCGATTTTTGTAAATAGCGTTCCCATTATGAAATTCTTCGCCCGGCCGGTCTTTACCTCTATCGCTATGAGGTTCGCGAAATCCTGTATTTCCTCGGTCTTTTCTTCGTCAACGCTGATACCTCTCTCTCTGGCGATAACAAGGGCATTCACGTAGTTCACGCTCTCTTCTAAAACGGGCTCGAGCATGCCTTTCATGATAGAGCGAGTTATATGATTCAGGCTATACCTGACTATGTCCCCGATGTATTTTATTTTTACCTTATTGATACTGCCTTCCGCAAGCTGGGCATGCATGCTTCCTATTTTTTCGGCTAGGTTGAGATACGGCTCGATGACCTCCAAGAGTTCGGGCGCGATGGAGGGGACATTGATAGCGTTTCTTATTCCCCTGTGCATGAGGGCATCGCTTATGCTGTTGGCTATGTCAATGGCGACGTTTATTTGGGCCTCTTCCGTTGACGCGCCGAGGTGAGGCGTTGTTATAACCTTATCCATCCCTACGAGGGGGGCCTGGCCGGGAGGCTCTTTCTCGTATACATCCAGCGCCGCTCCCGCTACAATGCCCGCCTCTATGGCTCCGGCAAGCGCTTTCTCATCAACAATACCGCCCCTGGCGCAATTTACGATGCGGACACCCTTCTTCATTTTCTTTAAGGCCTTTTTGTCTATAATGTGGTATGTATCATCGGTCAACGGCGTATGCACCGTTATATAGTCTGACCTTTTGAAAAGGGCCTCCAGGCTCACCGATTCCACACCGAGGGATTTGGCCTTTTCAGGGATTAAAAAGGGATCGTATGCGATTACCTTCATCCGAAAACTTACCGCGCGGCGTGCCACCTCTGTCCCGATCCTGCCAAGTCCTATTATGCCTAATACCTTGCCATAGACCTCCACGCCCATAAATTTCTTTCTCTGCCATTCTCCTTTTTTGAGCGAGAGGCTCGCCTGCGGTATATTTCGCGACAGCGCGAGAATCAGGGAAAATGTGTGTTCCGCCGTAGAAATTGCGTTGCCGCCCGGAGCGTTCATAACAATAATACCTCTCTTGGAAGCCTCATTCACGTCTACATTATCCAGCCCCACGCCGGCCCTGCCGATATACTTCAATTTCTTCGCGTGTTTTATAATGTCTTTCGTAACCTTTGTCTGGCTGCGCACGATAAGCACGTTATAATCCGGGATAATATCTTTAAGTTCTTCCGGAGAAAGATTCGGCCTTATATCTACTTTAAAGCCCTTTTGTTTTTTCAGCACATTTACGCCTTCTTCCGCCAACGGATCGCTTATGAGTATTTTTATTGCCATTTTTGTTCTCCCAGTGTTTCTTTTAATTTATCGAGAGCAAACTCTAAATCTCTACGGGTTATTCCTCCCATATGGGCAATTCTGAAAATCTTGCCTTTTAACCGCGCCTGTCCGCCCGCAAACATAACCCCTTTAGATTTAAGAGAGCTGATTAATTTTGCCGCGTCAACTCCTTCGGGAACTTTTACGGCCGTAACAGCGTCGGAAGGGGATTTCGAAAAAAGTTCGAGTCCCAAATCCTTGATGTGCTTACGTACAAATTCCGCATCGCCGGCGTGCCCCTCAACAAATTTATCTACCCCTTCTTTCATTATCATAGAAAGCGCTTTTTCTAAACCTATTACCAGAGTTATAGCCGGCGTCCAAGGACTATCGCCTTTATCAACAAGCTGCTCATATTTATTGAAATCGTGATAGTATTTAGGTAGCGAAGACTGTTTAATCATGCTCCATGCTTTTTTGCTTACAGCGCAAAAAGAAAGTCCGGGCGGGAGCATAAGTGCTTTTTGCGAGCCGCCAACGGCAATATCTACGCCCCACTCGTCCATATTAAATCCATCGGCTCCGAGGCCGCTTATCGCATCGACTATTAAAATAGCCCCTGTTTTCTCTACAACGCTTGCTATTCGCCTGACATCGTATACGGTAGCTGTGGATGTCTCGCAAAGTTGGGTGAAAACCGCGCGAGTATTGGGATTTTCCTTAAGTGCTTTTTCTATCAGAGAAGGCTTAAGTTCCGTGCCCCATTCAATATCGAGAGGCACAACGTTTACTCCGTAGGAAACGCAGATTTCAGCAAATCTTTCTCCGAATTTCCCGCCTCTTACAACTATCGCCGTATCGCCTTTGGAGAGAGCGTTAACAACGCTTGCCTCCATTGCGCCCGTGCCGCTTGAAGTAAATGTCAATACGTTATTTTCTGTTTTAAAGATTTTTTTGAGGTTCTCGTTTACCGTTTTAACGATATCCCTGTACTCGGGCGTCCTGTGATGAATTATAGGTTGCGCCATCGTTTTCACGACTTCTTCCGGGACAGGTGTCGGCCCCGGGGTGAGCAGGTAATGCTTCTTCATTTACTCTCCTGTGTGTCATTGCGAGCCTGCCGAAGGCAGGCGAAGCAATCTCTATATGAGATCCTTCGGGCACTTCGTGCCCTCAAGATGAAATTCGGTCCCATGACTTACGTCGGCTATCACCGACGTAAGTCATGGCCTCATTTCACTTCTCTTTCTTCCTCTTAATCGTTTCAACCACGTCGTCCACTATGCCGTATGCCTTGGCCTCTTCAGCCGACATAAAATAGTCCCTATCGGTGTCTTTTTTTATTTTTTCGAGCGGGTTATTTGTGTGTTTGGAAAGAATTTTCTCTATTCTTTCTTTAAGTCTAAGAATTTCCTTTGCCTGAATGTTTATATCTACCGCGGCTCCCTGCACCCCGCCCCATGGCTGGTGTATCATAATGCGCGCATGGGGAAGCGCGAAGCGTTTGCCCTTTGTGCCGGCCGCAAGAAGCAATGCTCCCATGCTGGTGGCCTGGCCCACGCAATACGTATTTATGTCCGGTTTTACAAACTGCATCGTGTCATAAATCGCAAGCCCGCTCGTTACGTGGCCGCCCGGCGTATTTATGTATACGTCTACGTCTTTATCCGGGTTTTCCATCTGGAGAAAAAGTAGCTGCGCAATTATGATATTTGATACATTATCGTCAATAACCGTGCCGATAAAAACTATTCTGTCCTTAAGAAGCCTTGAATAAATATCGTATGCGCGCTCTGTTCTGCCTGTCTGTTCTATAACCATCGGGACTAGTATACTCATGGTTTACCTCCTTATTTCTCTTCGATTTTCTCCGCTTCTTTAAGCAGAAACTCCAACACCTTGCCCTCTTTTATCTCTTCCGCCAAACCGCCTAAGAGGTTCTCTTTTTCGTAATACTTTTTTACCTCGTCTTGAGATTGCCCCGTAGATAAAGCAAGAGATTTCAATCTCTCGTCTATATCTTTATCGTTTATTTCGATTTTCTCCTTCAGGGCAATATCGTCCAGGATAAAATAGATTCGCACTTTATCCCTGGCATCCTCTTTGAGTTTTTGCATCCTTTGGCCCAGATTCTTCGCCACCTCGTCCTTATGCAAGCCCTTTCGCAAAAGTTCCGCTTCCAGCCGCTTGGCTAAAACTTCTTTTTGCCGCTGGACTATGTTGGCGGGCACCGTGAATTTAGTGCCCTTAAGAAGATTGTCCAGAATTTGATTTTCCATATCTATTTTTAAGGTGTTTTCTTTTCGTTTGAAAATCCCGGATTCTATTTCTTTTTTCAACGCTTCGAGATTATCTACCTTCAAATCCTTGGCAAATGCGTCGTCTAATGTAGGAAGCTCCTTCTCTTTAACTTCTCTTACGAGGACTTTGAATTTGGCCGGTTTTCCCGCATATTTTTTATCAGGATAGCCCTCAGGCAGTTTCGTTTCGATTTCCTTCGTCTGGCCCTTTGTAAGGCCGACAAGTTCTTCACCCATACCCAGTAAAGACGCTTCTTTATCCGCCAGAACCCACATGTTATTGTTCTTCTTTGTTATGGGTTTGCCCTCCACAAATGCCTCGACATCACAAACGGCATAATCCCCCTTCTTTACAGGCCCGGCAACGTCACTATATTTCGCATATACGTTGCGTAACTGCGAAAACGCATCGTCAACTTCCTGTTGCGAGAGAGAAATTCTCTTTTTCTTAACCTTAATACCTTTATAATTTCTCAATTTAATATTCGGCCTGATGTCCACCTCGGCCTCAAAGGTAAGAGGTTTTCCTTTCTCAAAACTGATATTAAAAATGCTGGGAAAGCCTATCGGGATAACCTTATGAGTTTCTATGGCCCTTTTATACCCTTGGGGAATAAGTTTTTTTAGAATCTCGGATTTCGCGTCTTTAGAATAGTGCTTTTCCAGAAGGTCTTGCGGCACGGAACCGACGCGAAATCCGGGGATTTTCGCAATTTTTTTTATCTCCTGATAAACCTCTTCCGCGGCCTTTTCGACTAAATCAGGCGGTATCTCGATCTGGAGGACTTTTGTGCCTTCTTCCTTATTTTTTATACGCGTTTTCATGGTTCTTAAACCGTCTGCGATTTCTATTTCAACCTGTACCCCTTGCAGGTACAGGTTGAACGGGAAATCGCAAACGGTTTATTCTATCACATCGTAAATTTCTCGCCAAGATATATCTCGCGCGCCTTGGGGTTTGTAATGAGCTCGTCCTTGGTGCCCGATATAAGTATCTTTCCCTCGCACATCAAATAAGAGCGGTCTGTGATGGCTAGCGTTTCCCTCACATTGTGGTCTGTTAAAAGTATTCCAAGATTCCTCTCCTTTAATTCCTTAATAACCTCCTGGCAGTCGTAAACGGCTATTGGGTCAATTCCGCTGAATGGTTCATCCAATAGTATAAACATAGGATTTGTTACCAGAGCCCTCGTTATCTCAAGCCTGCGCCTTTCTCCTCCGGAGAGTGTATAAGCTTTGTTCTTCCTCAAATGAGATATTTTAAGTTCTTCCAGTAATTCGTCCAGGCGTCGGCGTCTTTCTTTCCTGGAAAAATCGAGGGTCTCCAGAATTGCCATTATATTTTCCTCAACGGTAAGTTTTCTAAAAATAGACGGCTCCTGCGAGAGGTATCCGATTCCTGCCCGAGCCCTCCTGTGCATCGACATATCCGTTATATCTTTTTTGTCAAACGTGATGCTTCCTTCGTCAGGCGGGATGATACCTGTTATCATGTAGAATGTGGTTGTCTTGCCCGCTCCGTTGGGCCCGAGAAGGCCGACAATCTCACCGCGCTTCACGTTTATATCTACGCCATCTACGACGCGGCGCCCCGTGTATTCTTTAGCCAGATTTCTCGTCTCTAATAAATGCATGATAATTTACCTATCATTGCGAGGGCGCGTTAGCGCCCGAAGCAATCTTTCCTAAAACTCCATTTTCCCCATATCCTCAATATCTCCCCTGTGCACTACTCTCACATTGCCCTCCGTAACAACACGTTCAACTTCGTTCGTATCGGGATTCAGGTAAACCGTAAGTCTATCGGTAAAGGTTTCGCTTTCTTTGTCTATGATTTTAACATTATTGTTAAAAATAGCCACATTTTTCTCGTGGTCTATTTCAAAAGGCCCGCTGCAGAGGATTTTCTTATCCGGGGCAATATCAACCTCGATTTCCTCCCGGAATGTAACCCATTTAAGGCGCGGTTTTGTAACAAGGCCGCGGCCCATGCAGACTATATTTTGTCTTTTTATAATTACGTACGAATCGGTCGTAATCTCTTCATTTTTTGCGTTCCACTTTGCGTAATCGGTAACCAGTTCACCGCCATCCGAAGTTTTACCGACGATATTATCTTTCAATTCTATATCCTGTGTCTTTTTATTATAAACCGCACTATCGGCAAAGACGGTAAATGTTGCGTCCTCTCCGTAATATATGCCTCTTAAATCTCTTATATTGATTTCGTCAAGTACGACATTG
>JAUWBJ010000107.1 GCA_030605095.1 Candidatus Omnitrophota bacterium
GGTAGTTATAGCTATAAGCACGGTTATCGGTCTGGCAATTACCTTTAATTTTCTCACCGCGCACTATCTTCGCAGCATGACAGAAGATAACATCGCTCTTTCGAGGGAAGCAAGAATTGCAACGAACCATATGATAAGGATTCTCAGATTTGCGCAGCCGGCTACAATCGATGATACCGTCGCCAACGAAATTAGTGCTACTATTGAAGAGGGGCATTTAAGCTTTATCACAACTGTTGGTGGTACGCCCATCACATATACGCTTAATACTATTGATGATACTCTTGAATACACCGAGGGCGGAAGTACGGTCGTAATAGCGGGGGGCGGAGACAGAGAGATTGATATAACGTATTTCAACGGAGACTGGGATGATACGGAACTCGAACTCGAAGTAAAACTAACGGCACAAAAGGGAAGCCGGGAAGTTTCTCTTCTAACGAAAATCAGGCCTCTGGGAGAATAACGATGAACCCCGCCCTTCCTAAAAGAACTGAAGTAGATACCATAATGGAAAAGATGTGTAGTTTGATAAAAATAAAGATAGGAATTGAAAGAAAAGGAAGGGCGGGGTGAATACACGGTCTAAAAAAGGCTATGCGTTAGCAATGTCTGTTATACTTATTATAGTGCTAACGATTATCGGTTTTGGTCTATATGCTTCAATCGAGCATTTTGTTAAAGAAATAAAGTTGCGGGAAACAGAATACATTAAAGGGCATTACGCAGCGCTTGCAGGCCAGAGATATGCCATGATATTATTACGAGACCCCGAGGCGCTTTTCGTACTTTTCGGCGATACACCTCCTATAGCGGTGAACGATAGTATAACAATATCATTATGGGATGATTATAACGCGGTTGCGCTCGATATGGGGCTCTCCGACCGTCGGGACGTAACCTTAGAAATAACAAAAGGAGCTTACGACGAATTTGACATAAACGCTCTCTACGACGTTGAATAGAAGCATTCAAACGATTCTGGGAAAAAGGGGTTTACCTTTATTTATTTTTGTACCCGGCGGCACGATTCCCCACAAAGAAGGCCTTGCCTTCCCTCCGGTAGAAAATTTAATGTCACTTATTTTCGTTTTCATGCCAAGCTGCACCCAGATACTCTCTGAGGTGTAAGGCATGAATGGATAAAGAAACACCGCAATAATCCCTAAAGTCTGCACTAAATTATATATAACTGCTTTTAAAGATTCCCTTTCATCGTCTCTCGCCAGCTTCCACGGAGCTTTATCCTCTATATATTTATTCGCCCTGTTTATCCAACCCCATATGATATTGAGGGCTCCTGAGGAATTTCCGCCGGCAAAAACAATACCCATTTGTACCGGCATGTCCCCGGCATCTCTTTCCATCTGCCTGTCACGCATGGATGAAATAATATCAGGGGTGATTCCGTCAAAATACTTCTCAACCATGGTAAGTGTCCTGTTAATAAGATTTCCGAGATCGTTTGCAAGGTCGGTGTTATATCTTTCTATAAAGAGTTTTTCTGAGAAGGTTCCATCGTAGCCAAATTGTACCGCGCTTAGAAGAAAATATCTGAAGGCATCAACGCCGTATTTTTTTATCAGCTCTACGGGATCGACAACGTTTCC
>JAUWBJ010000036.1 GCA_030605095.1 Candidatus Omnitrophota bacterium
GGTTAACCTACGAGGTTAACCTACGAGGTTAACCTACGAGGTTGAACGGGTTTATGAAAGAACTCGAATTTAGCAAATATATTTCTAAAAAATTCAAGGCCAGAAAACCCGTCATAAAAGGCATAGGCGACGACTGCGCTATTCTGGAGTACACAAAGACCAGGTATATGCTCTTGACATGCGATATGATTATAGAAGGAACTCATTTTTCCGGAAAAGCAACCCCGTTTCAGATTGGATGGAAGGCCGTAGCCGTTAACATAAGCGATATAGCCGCAATGGGCGGTATTCCGAGGTATGCCCTTGTATCGGCGGGGATACCGCGAAATAGAGGCACAAGATTTTTAAAAGAGATTACAAGAGGTATAGAGACAATCTCCCGGAAGTTTAACATACTTGTCATAGGCGGTGATACAAATACCTCCCGGAAAATAGTTATAAATGTTACGCTAATCGGCGAGGTAGAAAAAAATTGTGTTATAAGAAGAGATGGCGCAAGAATCGGGGATTTAATATTCGTAACAGGATGCCTGGGCGAAGGCAGGGTCAAGCATCTTAAATTCTTGCCACGCCTTAAGGAGGCAAGGATATTAGCTAAAAATTTCAAGATAAATTCAATGATAGATTTGTCCGACGGCCTATCTATGGACTTGAATAGATTGGCGGAGGCGGCGAAAGTCGGAGCGCGCGTTTATAAAAGCCTCATACCGTTATCAGATGCGTCAGAAGCGCTTGATAAGGCGATTTTTGCCGGTGAGGATTTCGAACTTCTTTTTACTGCTTCTATAAGGGAGTCTAAAAAGCTCATAAAGCGTATGGGTAGAAAAGAGGATTTACCGATAACATTGATAGGGGAGATAGTTGATAGGCGTTTTGGTGTTCAACTTATTGAAGAAGAAGGGAAAATAAGGCCGCTTAAGCCGAAAGGATTCGCGCATCTATGAAATTTACGTCTAAGAGTCCGGAGGAAACTCTTAATTTAGGGTATAGATTTGGAAAGAAACTTAAATCCGGCGCTGTCGTGGCGCTAATAGGAGAGCTAGGAACAGGAAAAACGCTTTTTACAAAAGGGATTGCCAGGGCATTAGGCGTTAAAGAGTATGAATATGTGAACAGCCCTTCGTTTGTTATCGTAAAAGAATATAAACCGAAGAAGAAGATTCCTCTTTATCACTTCGATCTATACAGGTTGGAATCAGGCCACGATTTAGATACAATAGGCTATGAGGAATATTTTTATTCGAACGGAATAACAGTTATCGAATGGGCCGATAGGGCAATGGATATTTTGCCCGAGAAACATATCTCGGTGAAATTCAAACATTCAGGGAAGAATAAGAGAAGAATAACAATAGAGAAATGAAAATACTTGCCATAGATACATCTACAAAGTATTTAAGCTTGGCGATAGTGGATAATGACAAGATATTAGCCGGATTTCATGAAAAAGAGGATATGAAACATTCTTCGCTACTTATACCTACGATAGATAAGCTTCTCAAGAAATGCAACTTAAAACTTAAAAATATCGACGCAATCGCTTTAAGTATCGGGCCGGGCTCATTTACCGGCTTAAGAATAGGCGTTGCAACATGCAAGGGAATAAATTTGGCTTTGGGCATTCCTATCGTAGCCGTACCTACTCTTGATGTCATCGCTTACAATTTTATAGACGAAGAAAAACGCATACTTTGCCCCTTAATAGACGCAAAAAAACAAAAAGTTTACGCCTGTTTTTACAAAAAACCCGTTTTCCACCCCGGGGGTGGAAAAGGTGCTCTATTGGAGAAGATGGCAGATTATATATTGACAGACATAGAAAGCCTTCTTAAGAAAATAGATAGGCCAACGCTTGTTTTTGGCGATGCAATTAAATTGTATGGGGAGCGTTGCGAGAATAATCCGCTTGTCAGGATTTCAACAAAAGACTGGTATCCGAAAGCGGAGATTGTTGCGAACTTAGGGTTGGCAAAAGCGCTGAGAAGGCAATTCACAAATCCTGATAAACTTGCGCCGATGTATTTACATTCGAAGTATTGCCAGGTGAAAATATGACAACACATCGTCCCACATGGGCGGAGATTGATTTAGGCGCCATAGGATACAACTGTAAGAAGATTCAGGGTGTTTTAGGCAAAGGCACCGATATAATGGCTGTAGTAAAGGCCAATGCTTACGGGCATGGCATAGTTGAGGTTTCCGGAATCTTAGAGAGATTGAGAATTAGATATTTAGGCGTCGCGACACTGGACGAGGCTTTAACTTTGCGGAGAGCCAGGATAAGACTTCCCATATTGATTTTGGGCTCTCTGTTGCCGGAAGAGGCAGAACTCGCCGTTAAGAATAATATCACATTGACCTTATGTAATAAGGAACTTTTAGAGGCCCTTGTAGATATTGCCGGGAATAAGCTTAAGGTAAAAGTGCATATAAAGGTCGATACGGGCATGGGAAGAATCGGCGTCTGGCATGAGAAGGCAATGGAGTTTATAATAGATGTAAAGAAAAATAAAGACATAGAAATAGAGGGTATTTACACGCATTTTTCCATTGCGGGGCGGGATAAATTCTTTACTCAATATCAAATTGATTCTTTTGAGGAGATAGTTTCCGGTTTAGGAAGAGCGGGAATATCAATTCCGTTTAAGCATGCGGCAAATTCTATTGCCTGCGTAGACTGGAAGGCATCGCATCTCAATATGGTAAGGCCCGGCATTATTGTTTACGGAATTTATCCCAAGAGGAATTTTTCGCGCCTTATAAAGCTAAAACCGGCTTTTTCTCTTAAGACAAAGATAGTTTTCATAAAAGATACTCCGCCGGGAAGGTCTGTAAGCTATGGCAGGACTTATATAACTCAAGTCCACACAAAGATTGCAACTATCCCTATCGGGTACGCCGACGGCTATGGTAGAATTCTCTCAAACAAGGCCGAAATTCTTGTGAGAGGGCATCGCGCGCCTGTTGTCGGAAAGGTAACAATGGACCAGACAATGGTAGACGTAGGCCACCTCAGGAATGTAAAAGTAGGCGATGAGGTAATTCTTATCGGAAAGCAAGGAAGAGAAGAAATCAGGGTTGAAAGACTCGCCCGCCTCGCCGGCACCATACCTTATGAAATCGTAACGGGCATAACAAGCCGTGTCCCGCGAAAATACAAAGAATAGGATCAAGGGACGTGCCTGATGCTGAACTTAGGCCTGTCCCTCACCCAAACTTATACCTGTCCCTTTTTAAGATTATGCTTATAAAAAAACAGAAAATCTCAAGCTAGGAGTGCGTATGTACTCGGGGAATTATTATATGGGTAGATTCGGGGACAGGCGTAAGTTCAGTCTAGGGACAGGCCTAAGTTCAGCATCAGGCACGTCCCTAATCTTTTCTAATCTTTTCCTTTACAAAGAAGCCGGAAAGCTTTATAATATCTGAAAAAGGAGGATAACATGCCAGATTTTGAAAAACCGGAAGATTTGTTCGGACGCCCGGATGATTTTCTGAAAGACGCGCAGAAAAAGTTGCAGAATTTTAAAGGGATGGCCCCCCTTGTTATCGCAATCGTTGTGATTGTAGCGGCGCTTTTTAGCAGTTTCTATTCAGTAGGGCCCGACGAGGTCGGCGTTATAAGACGCTTCGGAAAATATATAAGGACAACAAATCCGGGGCTGCATCTCAAGATACCGTTTATGGAGAGGGTAAATAACGTCAAGGTAAAATACATATTCAAACAGGAATTCGGATTCCGCACTACCCGCGCGGGGGTTGTGAGTCAGTATTCGCCACGGGAATATTTTGACGAGTCATTAATGCTTACGGGAGACTTAAATGTCCTTGTGGTTGAGTGGATAGTCCAATTTAAGGTGAAGGACCCGGTGAAACTTCTTTTTAATGTAAGAAACCCTCTAAGGACTATACAGAATATATCGGAAGCAGTCATGAGGCAGGTTGTAGGCGATAATACGGTAAGCGAGGTTCTCAGCACAAGGAGGGTCGAGGTAAACCAGGAGATGCAGGATAAATTGCAGGAGATTCTCGATTCCTACAATAGTGGCGTACAGATTGTAACCGTTAAGCTGCAGGACGTAAACCCGCCTGACGAGGTCAAGCCTTCTTTTAACGAAGTAAACGAAGCAAAGCAGGAAAAAGAAAAAGCTATAAACCAGGCCTGGGAGAAATACAATAAGATTATTCCAAAAGCCCGCGGTGAAGCGGAAAAAACGATACGGGAGGCAGAAGGATACGCTCTTAACAGAATTAACATGGCAAAGGGTGATGCCGCAAAATTCATCGCGACATGGGAAGCATATAAAATGGCCAAAGACGTTACGAGAAAAAGGCTTTATCTAGAAGCCATGAATGAAATTCTGCCTAAAGCAGGTAAAAAGTTTGTAGTGGATTCTAAACAGAAGTCGATACTTCCATTCCTTAACTTAAGCCAAAGAGGAGGTAGCCAATGAAAAAGATACTATCTCTTATAACAGCCGTGGCAATTATTATTGCCTTCCTTCTCATAAGCGGCGCGGTATATACCATTGACGAAACGCAACAGGTGGTAATAACACAGTTTGGAGAGCCGATAGGCAAACCTATCACAGATGCCGGACTTCACTTTAAGACACCTTTTATCCGGCATGCCAATTATTTTGAAAAACGGATACTGGAATGGGACGGAAGTCCGAACCAGATACCGACGAAAGATAAGAAGTATATCTGGGTTGATACGACAGCGCGCTGGAAGATAGTCGACGCCCTGAAATTTTTGCAGTCTGTAAGCAACGAAACAGGGGCTCATGCGAGGCTCGATGATGTAATTGATTCAGCGACGAGAGACTTTGTGACAAGCCATCATCTCGTTGAAGCCGTAAGAAATACGAACAGGATTATGGACATAGGTTTATTGAGGAAAGAAGAAGACAGAGACCAGATTGCAGGCGAACTCGAGAAAATAGAGTTTGGCAGAGACGCCACTACTCGTGGTATACTCCTCCAGGCGTCGAAAATCGTGCCTCAATATGGTATAGAACTTATTGACGTGAGGATAAAGAGGATAAACTATGTCTCTGACGTCCAGAAGAAGGTTTTTGAGAGAATGATTTCCGAGAGAAAACGCGCGGCCGAACAATACCGTTCAGAAGGCCAGGGTAAAAAAGCGGAAATCGAAGGCCAGATGGGAAAGGAGCTCAAGCAGATACGCTCCGAGGCCTACAGGGTGGCTGAAACGCTAAAAGGAAAGGCCGACGCAGAAGCCACCGATATTTACGCGGATGCATACAACAGAGACCCTGACTTTTACGCGTTTCTCAAAACGCTTGATACCTATAAGAATACCATCGATGAGGAGACAACAATAATTCTTACGACTGACAGCGAGTATTTGACCTATCTTCGTTAGTTTTAAAAAAAGTAAGATTTGAAGGTCTGTCATATGTCGTAAAAGCCTTATCGGCGGACTAATAGAGTCTATTTTTTAGGCCCAAGAGATTCAAAATTCTTGGGCCTTTTATTTCGAAAGTAATTCAAAAAAACAAAAAGTTATGATATACTACACTAACAGGGTGTAAGGATGGACGTTATGTACCTTATATGCAGAAAGCAGCTTCCAAGAGGACCGGTAGCGTTGATTTTTGTTGCCGTCATTTGTACTATTTTTTATATCACCGATAGCCAAGCCGAGATCATTCATCTTAAAAATAAAGGCAAAATAGAAGGCGTCATAAAAAGCGAATCAGAGGAATCTATCGTAGTGGATATTGGTTTTGGCACAGTAAGCGTTTCAAAACAGGATATCGAATCTATCGAACATAACCTGAAGGAAGAAGTAGCGAAGGCCACGGTTAAAAGATTGTCGAACGATGCTTTAAATTTATCTGCAGAGCTCACGGATGTTAAGAAGAAAAAGATAGAAGCCGTTAAATATAAGAGTCGCCACGATCGCCTGAAATATAAATTAATAAATCTGGAACGTGAAATGCCCTTCCTTAATTCTAAATTCGAAAATCTAAACAATAGACTCAGGAGAAAGAAAAAAGACGACATTTATGCTTATAACAAATTAGTTGCGGAGTTAAACGCAACTAACGCCAAAATGGGCAAAATGATAGGCAACCTTAAGCAGACCAAAAGTATGAAAGAAGAACTCGACCCCGACGTTTCAAAGTATGTATCCGAATACAATAAGGCACTCCGTTCATTGGAAACAAAATTTGATAACATATACGCAAAAGTGAAAAAAAGTGGATTTTCAAATCCGGACGAAGAATATTTTTATGAGAGTCTGAAAACAGAAATCAGGAGGCTCAAGAGTGATTTCAAGCATACAGAAGTTGGATACGTAAAAAGGGGAGATCAGGTCATTGTTGAGGTTCTTCTGAACAATAGGGTAAAAGCGTCATTAATGCTGGACACAGGCGCTTCTTGTATAATCGTTTCCAGGGATATATCCGACCGGCTAGGAATTAAAGAAGGTGCCGGAACAGGAAGAGGCACATTCGTTGTCGCAGATGGCCGCAAAATTACAGCTACAACCTTTGTGCTCCAATCCGTAAGGGTAGGTGGCTCAAGGGCTAATAACATCTCAGCCGCTATTTCAGGGGCATCCCAGGGTCCCGGTGTAGACGGCCTTTTAGGCATGTCTTTTTTAAGTAATTTTATATTCAGAATAGATACCAAGGGCAATAAACTGATACTCGAAGAATTTATAACCTCCTAGGCAAGACAGATTATCCCGCCTTTTATACCTCATGGTGTAAATTTCAAAAGGGGTTGACAATCTTTCCTTCCATAATGTATACTATGATAATCTATACATAGCATAAAATTATATAACTGCCATAAGGAGACCTTATGAAAAGTGACAGAGTTAAAAAAGGTTTGGAGAGGATGCCGAATAGAGCCCTTTTATACGCAACAGGCATATCTCCTTCTGTGATAGCAAAGCCCTTTATCGGCATCGCTTCGAGTTTCACGGATTTGATACCGGGACACGTCGGCATGAGAAGACTGGAGCGCTTTATCGAGCGCGGCATAGCAGCGGGCGGTGGCGTGCCTTTTATTTTTGGTATACCGGGCATCTGCGACGGCATTGCTATGGGCCACACGGGAATGAAATATTCGCTGGCTTCGCGGGAACTGATAGCGGATGCGGTTGAAACCGTCTGTAAAGCGCATCAACTCGACGGGCTTTTGTGCCTTACGAATTGCGACAAGATTACCCCCGGGATGCTTATGGCTATCGGCCGGCTTAATATACCGGCAATCGTTGTTACGGCGGGCCCTATGATTTCGGGAAATTATAACTTCAAGCGGCGCAGCCTTGTCAGGGATACATTCGAGGCCATCGGAAGGTTTAAAAGCGGAAAGATTACAAAAGAAGAACTCGACGCCCTGGAGTTATGCGCATGCCCCAGTCAAGGTGCTTGTCAGGGGTTGTATACTGCCAATTCAATGGCCTGCCTTACTGAAACGTTGGGCATGAGCCTTCCAGGTTGCGGCGCGTCTCTGGCGGGTTCTGCCAAGAAGGAGAGAATTGCTTATGAGTCAGGCGTGAGGGTAGTAAACCTTGTGAGGAGAAACGCGTTACCCGGGACAATTATGACGGCAAAAGCTTTTGAAAACGCTATAAAAATGGATATGGCGCTTGGCGGCTCTACCAATACAGTTTTGCATCTTATAGCCATAGCGCGTGAGGTGGGTATAGATTTGGGACTCGAGCTTTTCGATAAGATAAGTAGGTCTACCCCACATATTACAAGTTTAAGGCCGGGTGGCGAATATTTTATGGAAGACCTCGAGTATGCGGGAGGAATTCCGGCGGTTATGAAGCGCCTCAGGCAGGTGCTGAATAGCGTTCAGACAGTAAGCGGAAAGACCATAAATCAGATCGCCGCTGAAGCTAAAATTTTTAATGAAGATGTCATAAGAAGCACCAGAAACCCTTATCACAAAGAAGGCGGCATTTTCATTTTAAAAGGGAACCTTGCCCCGGATGGCGCAGTGGTGAAACAGTCAGCCATAAGCAAAAGAAATGTCCGCTTCAAAGGGAAAGCAAAAGTTTTTAATTCCGAAGAGGCGGCGATGAATGCTATTATGGGAAAAAAGATTAAGAAGGGCGACTGTGTCGTTATCAGATACGAAGGGCCTCGAGGCGGCCCCGGCATGAGAGAGATGCTTAGCCCTACAGCCGCTATCGCAGGTCTCGGTTTGGGAGAAGATGTGGCGCTTATCACTGACGGAAGGTTTTCTGGAGGGACACGAGGCATAAGCGTCGGCCACATTTCCCCTGAAGCAGCCGCAGGTGGCCCTCTTGCTATCGTAAAAGACGGCGATGAAGTCGTAATTGACATTAAGAAGAGAAGTATCGATATAAAATTAAGCCAGAGCCAGATAAATGAACGATTTGCCTCATGGGAAGAACCTGAACCCAAGGTGAAGGTTGGTTATCTGGCAAGGTATGCTAAGATGGTGAGTTCTGCGAGCGAAGGAGCTGTATTTAAATAGGTGATTTATGGCAAAAATGACGGGTGCGGAGATACTTTTAGAATCATTAAACCACGAAAAGGTAAAAGTGATTTTCGGCTATCCGGGAGGTTCGGTTTTACCCCTTTTCGATAAAATGTATGGCCGGAAAGAGCCGCGCTTCATTTTAACCAGGCACGAACAGGGCGCGGCGCACGCCGCCGACGGCTATGCGCGCGCGACAGGAGAGGTAGGGGTGTGCCTTGCTACTTCAGGGCCGGGCGCGACGAACCTCGTTACCGGAATAGCGACTGCTTATATGGACTCTGTTCCGATTGTAGCTATTACGGGCCAGGTTAAGACGTTCCTTATAGGAAACGATGCCTTTCAGGAAGCGGATGTTACGGGTATTACGCGGCCTGTCACCAAACATAATTTTCTCGCCAAAGATGTTAAAGAACTTGCCGAGATTGTAAAAGAGGCCTTTCATATTGCGCGAACGGGAAGGCCGGGACCGGTTTTGATAGATTTACCCGTGGATGTCCAGCTTGCGTCTTGCGAATTCCATTATCCACGACAGGCCGAGATTCGAAGTTACAAGCCTACTCTGGAAGGCCACGCCGGACAGATAAAGAGAATCGCAAAGGCAATAGAGAAAAGTAAAAGGCCGATTCTCTATATCGGCGGAGGCGTTATAATTTCCGGCGCTAATCATGAGATGATGGAACTGGTAAGGCGGACTCACATTCCTGTTACGACAACGCTTATGGGTATGGGCGCTTTTCCGGATACGCACCCCTCATCGCTCGGCATGCTCGGGATGCACGGGACGGTTTATGCAAATCACGCTATACAGGAATCAGATTTAATAATTGCCGTAGGCGCAAGGTTTGATGACAGGGTTACAGGGAAGCTCGATGAGTTTGCGCCCCATGCGAGAATTGTTCACATAGACATAGACCCGTCAAGCGTCAGTAAAAATGTTAAGGTTAGTATTCCGTGCATTGGAGACGCAAAGCGCATTTTAAAACAACTCTTAAGATTTGTGAAAACCGCCCCCAATATAGACGACTGGCTGGCAAAAATAAACGGGTGGAAGGAAAAAGCGCCTTTAAAGTATACGAGGGATGACAAGTTGCGGCCCCAGTACGTCATAGAAGAAATTTACAACGCAACAAAAGGTGAGGCTATTATTACGACAGAAGTAGGCCAGAATCAGATGTGGGCAGCGCAATATTATAAATACACAAAGCCGAGAACGTTTCTCACATCGGGCGGCCTCGGCACGATGGGATACGGTTTTCCTGCCGCCATCGGCGCAAAGGTTGGAAGACCTGAAAAAATAGTTTTCGATATAGCGGGAGACGGCTCTATTCAGATGAACATTCAGGAGCTTGCCACGGCGGTTCTAAGTAAGATTAACGTAAAAATAGCGGTTTTGAATAACTGTTATCTCGGCATGGTCAGGCAGTGGCAAGAACTCTTTTACAAGAAAAGGTATTCGCATACCTATTTGAATACATGCAATTCTCCGGATTTGGTCAAGGTTGCCGAAGCCTATGGCGCCGTAGGAATACGCGTAACAAAAAAATCCGAGGTAAAAAAGGCGATAGAGAGAGCGATAAAAGAACCAAACACGGTTCTCATAGATTTTAATATTGAAAAAGAAGAGAATGTTATGCCCATGGTTCCTGCAGGTGAGGCGATTAACAGGATGATTGGAGGGATGGCCTAGAAAATGCAGAAGTTTACGCTTTCGGTTTTGGTGGAAAATAAATTCGGAGTTTTAGCAAGAGTAGCGGGCCTTTTTAGCGCAAGGGGCTTCAATATAAATTCGCTTGCCGTAGCTGAGACGGAAGACCCGACTGTGTCAAGGATGACTATGGTCGTTGATGCGGATGAGAAAACTTTAGAGCAGATTAAGAAACAGCTGAATAAGTTGATAGACGTAATTAAGATTATAGACCTGACCAAAAAAGACTGCATAGACCGTGAACTCGTATTGATAAAGGTAAAAATAAACGCGAAGACAAGGGACAAAGTAGTTCAGGCAGCCGATAGTCTTAACGCCAGGGTTGTAGATATGGGCAAGGATTCTTTAACCGTTGAAGAAGTCGGCGATATGAAGAAGATAAACGCAACCCTGGAGCTTCTCGGGCCGTTTGGCATAGTTGAGATAGTTCGAACGGGAAGAATCGCAATCCAGTCAGAGAAGAAGGGGGTAGCATAACATGGCCAAGGTATATCACGACAAAGACGCGAATCTCGATATATTAAAGGATAAGAAAATCGCAATCATAGGATACGGCATACAGGGCCGCGGACAGGCCTTGAATCTGAGAGACTCAGGCCTTAACATCATTGTAAGCGAATTGGAAGGCACCGAAAACTACAAAAAAGCCATAGAGGATAATTTCAAACCCGTAGCCGCTGAAGTTGCAGCTAAGGAAGCGGATATCGTGCAGATTCTTACTCAAGACCACGTTCAGGCCAAGGTGTATAAGAAAGCCATAGAGCCGAATTTAAAACAGGGCAAAGCGCTTGTTTTTTCGCACGGATTTAATATACATTTTAAAGAGATTCTACCTCCGAAAGAGATTGACGTATTTATGGTTGCTCCGAAGGGGCCCGGTGCGCTGGTCAGGCAGCAGTATCAGGAAGGAAAAGGCGTTCCGTGTCTGGTTGCAATCTTTCAGGATGCTTCGGGAAACGCGCTTAAGCTTGCGCTTTCCTATGCGAAAGGTATAGGCGGAACAAGAGCAGGCGTTATCGAAACAACCTTCAAGGAAGAGACAGAAACAGACCTTTTCGGAGAACAGGCAGTTCTTTGCGGAGGAGTGACGGAACTTATAAAATCCGGCTTCGATACATTGGTAGAAGCGGGTTATCAGCCGGAGATTGCCTATTTTGAATGCCTTCACGAATTGAAGCTGATAACGGATTTAATTTATAAAGTAGGCATACAGGGTATGCGAAAGAGGGTTTCGGATACGGCGGAATACGGAGACCTGACGAGAGGAAAAAAGGTTATAGATGACCGGACAAGAAAAACTATGAAAGAAATTCTGAAAGACGTGCAATCCGGAAAGTTTGCTAAAGAATGGATTGAAGAGAACAGGAAAGGAAGGCCTCTTTTTAATAAATTGTCAAAGGAGCATGATAAGCATCCGATTGAAGAGGTAGGCAGGCGTCTTCGAAAGATGATGCCCTGGATGGAAGAGGAATGAAAGAAAAAATTATTATATTCGACACTACGCTAAGGGACGGGGAGCAGTCGCCGGGGGCGAGTCTCAACAACAAGGAAAAACTTGAGATAGCGAAGCAGCTTGAGACGCTCGGTGTCGATATTATAGAAGCAGGATTTCCCGTTTCAAGCCCGGGCGACTTTCGGGCGGTAAAAATGGTTGCCAAAGGGATAAAGAAATCCAGCGTATGCGGCCTGGCACGCGCCGTAAAAGCGGATATCGATGCCGCTTACAACGCTGTAAAATACGCGAAGAAGTCCCCACGCCTCCACATATTTTTAGCTACGTCCGAGATACATATGAAATATAAGTTGAAAAAGGCAGAAAGCGAAATTCTGAAGGCTTCCGCCTGGGCAGTAAAATACGCGAAGAGGAAGCTAAAGGACATAGAGTTTTCACCCGAGGACGCATCTCGCACGAATAAAGAATTTCTATACAAGGTCCTGGAGGCGGTCATAGACGCGGGCGCGACAACAGTTAATATTCCCGACACAGTGGGTTATTCAACGCCTTACGAATTCGGCTCTCTTATAAAAGGCATAAAAGAGAATGTGCCTAATATACATAAAGCGGTAATCAGCGTTCACTGCCATAACGACCTCGGATTAGCCGTGAGCAATTCTCTGGCAGCCGTATTAAACGGCGCCAGGCAGGTTGAATGCACCATTAACGGCCTTGGCGAAAGAGCAGGTAATGCCTCGTTGGAAGAAGTTGTTATGTCTCTTGCCACAAGGGGAGATATTTTCAACTTCGGGACAAATATAAAAACAAAAGAAATTTATAAGACCTCGAGGCTTGTCAGCAAACTTACAGGAATTCCTGTGCAGCCCAATAAAGCAATCGTAGGCGCTAATGCCTTTGCCCACGAGGCGGGCATTCACCAGGACGGGTTTTTGAAGGAGCGCCGAACATACGAGATTATGAAACCGCAGGATGTCGGTTTTGAAGAGACAAAACTTGTCCTGGGCAAACATTCGGGCAGGCACGGCCTTAAAGCAAGGTTGAAGAAGTTAGGCTACACTCTAACCGATAAAGAGTTAGACAGGGCTTTCTTAAGATTCAAGAAACTCGCCGATAAGAAAAAAGAGGTTTTCGACGAAGACCTGGCGACCATTGTGGAAGACGAAATCAGCGCTATCCCTGAAATCTATAGGTTGGTTAGCTTCTACATCTCAAGCGGAAACAAGGTTACGCCGAGCGCAAGCGTTACATTAAAACACAAAGGCAAAGATTTAAGAGCCGATTCCACGGGTGACGGCCCTGTTGACGCCTGCTATAAAGCGCTTGAGAAAATTGCGGGTGTGAAGCCGCGCCTTTTAGGTTACAACCTGAACGCCGTAACTGCCGGAAAAGACGCTCTCGGTGAGGTTTCGGTGAGAATGAGGGTTGGGAAGAGAATTGTGAACGGAAGAGGCGCATCGACCGATGTTATCGAAGCAAGCCTTAAAGCGTATTTGAATGCGCTAAATAAGATTGAGGCATTTAGCGGATAGTGTGTCATTGCGAGGCGCCGAAGGCGCCGAAGCAATCCCATATGAGATTGCTTCGGGCACTTCGTACCCTCGCAATGACGTTTTAAGCGGACTATGAAAATATACGGTATTTTAGGCAAGAACATAAGCTACTCCTTATCGCCTTTTATGCACAATGCCGCGTTTAAGGCGCTGGGCTTGGACGCAGAATATAAGCCGCCTGACGCTTTCGATATTCCGGAAAATGAACTGAATGATTTTTTCTTGAGAATGAGGAAAGGCGAAATCAGCGGATGTAACGTTACAATTCCCTATAAGGAAAAGGTGCTTGAGCTCGTTGATAAATGCGATGACCTGGTAAAAGATATAGGCGCTATAAATACGGTTACAGTTAAAGAGAAAGCGCTCTCGGGATACAATACGGACTATCAGGGTTTTATAGAAGCGTTAAAAGGCCGAAACGCGGGAGATTTAAATTTCGATTCTAAGGGTAAGGATGTTTTTGTATTCGGCGCAGGCGGCGCTGCAAAGGCGGTTATTTACGGCCTTATGGACCTGGGGGCAAAAAGAATCGCGATAGCCGATATAGACGAGGGAAAGAGCGAAAGACTTGCTTCATCCGTTGTCGATAAACACAAGGGGAGTTCTTTAATAACGGTTGTAAAGGATAGACATAAATACGAGGAATTTATATCGAAATCAGACCTTTTGATTAATGCCACACCATGCGGAATGAAAGCAGGTGACGGGCAACTTTTTGATTATAGGTATATTCACGAGAAACTTTATGTCTTTGACTTGATTTATGTAACCGAGACACCGCTTGTAAAAGAAGCAGAGTTACGCGGCGCTAAAGCGATTAACGGCGTAAATATGCTCTTGTATCAGGCAGGAGCGTCTTTCACAATTTGGACAGGGCTAAAAGCACCGCTCGATATAATGAGAAAAGTAGTTATGAAATAG
>JAUWBJ010000064.1 GCA_030605095.1 Candidatus Omnitrophota bacterium
GACTCTGTTGTCTTATATATGAAGGGGAATGAAATAAGGAAAGGAGGAGAGAAAATGGTAAGTGAAGTTCTCAATGTAAAAGTTGACAGGATTACCCGGCTGGAAAATGAGAGCAAGGTGAAGGCCTTTTGTGACCTTCTTTTTGGGGACCTCTTTTTAGTAAGGGGCTTTAGAATCGTGGAAGGCGAAAAGGGTATTTTCATCGGCATGCCACAACAGCAAAGCAAGCAAGGCAAGTGGTTCAACGTGTTTACGCCTGCTACGAAGGAAGTAGGAGAATACTTAAAAGAAGTCATTCTCGAGGTTTATCAACAATCGGAGTAACTAAAAATGGGTTATAGAAACCGCGCGCTTGGCAGACACGGAGAAAACCTTGCGGCGCGGTTTCTCGCCCGCAAGGACTATAAGGTAATCGGAAGAAATGTCAGGACGTTTGTCGGTGAAATAGACATTGTTGCAAGAAAAAAACCTTTTATTGTCTTTGTTGAAGTAAAAACGCGAAAAAACGAATCCTTCGGCCCACCCTATCTCTCTATAACGGGGAAAAAGAAGAGAAGGCTAATGCACTGTGCTCTGTGTTATCTAAAGATGAAGAATCTCTTAGATCTGCCGTGGCGCATTGATGTTGTTTCAATTGAAATCAGGCGTATTTTCTGGTTTATAAATCGTGTAAAAATCGAACACTTTGAAAACGCTATAGAAGAGTAAAGGAGAAAATCATGATTGCAAAATCACTATCGTGTACCGTAATAGGTATAGATGCTTATAAAGTGGATGTAGAGGCTGATATAGCGCAGGGCCTGCCGGCGTTTAGCATTATAGGCCTTCCGGATACCTCTATAAGAGAATCCAGGGATAGAATAAAATTCGCCATAAAAAACTCGGGATACCGTTTTCCCGAGGGAAAAATAACCGTAAACCTTGCGCCTGCCAACATTAGAAAGGAGGGTTCCGGCTTTGATCTGCCTATTGCGCTTTCTCTCCTTTTGGCGATGGGTATTATAAATCAGGATAGGCTATCGGAATTTGTAATCTGTGGCGAGCTGTCACTTGACGGAAAGCTTAAAGAAATAAAAGGGGCTTTGCCTATTTCTATCGGATTAAAAGAAAAAGGTATTGAAAATCTTATCCTGCCAAAAAAGAACCTGGTAGAGGTATCGAATGTAAACGGCATAAAAATTTATACTATTGAAAGCTTAAATGAGGGAGTAAATTTCTTAAATAATAAATTAGATATGAAGCCGCAGAATAGGAATACCCATCTTAAAATAAAATACAAAACCAAATACAGGCGGGACTTCACTGATGTTAAGGGCCAGGAACACGTAAAAAGAGGCCTTGAAGTCGCCTCTTCGGGTGGTCATAACGCTCTTCTAATCGGCCCTCCCGGCTCAGGGAAAAGTATGCTGGCAAAAAGGGTCCCGACCATACTTTCTGAGATGACTATTGAAGAGGTTTTAGAAACGTCAAAAATACATAGTGTTGCCGGCTTACTCTCGCCGAACAAGGGTCTTATCCTGACAAGACCCTTCAGGAATCCGCATCATACGATTTCTGATGCTGCGCTTGCTGGTGGCGGGACAAATCCAATGCCCGGAGAGATAAGTCTTGCGCACAACGGCGTCTTGTTTTTAGATGAGCTTCCCGAATTCAAGAGGAATGTATTAGAACTACTTCGCCAGCCGATAGAAGACGGGAAAATAAGAATCTCAAGAGTTAAAGGGACCAATATATATCCCTGCCGTTTCATGCTTATAGCGGCTCTAAACCCTTGCCCCTGTGGTTACTTCACCGACCCCAAGAAGGAATGCCATTGCACGCCGTATCAGATACAGCGCTATCTTAGTAAGATCTCGGGACCGCTATTAGATAGAATTGATATACATCTCAACGTACCGAGATTGAATTATGATCAGCTTTCCGAAAAGGCGAGAAAAGGCGACCCATCAGAAGTTATACGTAAGCGTGTAAATAAGGCAAGAAAGATCCAGGAAAAGCGTTATAAATCCGACTCCATTCTTTTCAACGCCCACCTCGAATCCAAAGAACTCGAGAAATACTGCACGCTCGATAAAGAAGGCGAGGAACTCCTTAAGATGGCCATTTTAGAGCTTGGTATATCCGCGAGGGCATACGATAAAATCCTAAAAGTGGCGAGAACTATAGCAGACCTTGAAGAGAAGGAAACTATCGAAGCAGGGCACATCTCCGAAGCGATATCGTATAGAAGCTTGGATAGAGATTTCTGGATGATGTAACAAGATATAGAAAGAATAAGACATAGTAAGACATAGGGACGTGCTTCACGTCAATCTTTGGCCTGTCCCAAACTCTAACTCTGGTGCGTCCCCGCTAAACGCGCATATAGAAAGGATGGTGCACGATGCCAAGAACAGCAAGGCTGCTTATCGAAGATGGTTGTTACCACGTTATAACAAGAGGGATCAGAAAAAGTCAAACCTTTCTCGATGATTCGGATTATGAAAGGTATTTAAAGCTTCTTCAAAAATACAAAAAGCAATTTATGCTTAAGCTCTATGGATGGTGTCTCATGCCTAACCACCCACATTTGATAATTTCTTCGAATAGCCTCAGCAAGGCTATGCATGCTATCAATTTCTCATACGCCCAATATTTCAATTACAAATATAACAAAGTTGGATACCTGTGGCAGAACAGATTCAAGAGTTACATAGTGCAAAAGGACAAATATCTTTTGAATCTTGTAGCGTATATAGAATATAATCCTGTGCGAGGTAAGATGGTGAGTAATCCCGAAGATTATAAATGGGGTAGCTATAGAGCAAGGGTACTTGGGAATGACGAGTTCGGGTTGCTAGATCCACTCGAACTTTAGAGCGGGACAGGCTGGAGTTGGCGTAAGGGACAGGCCAGAGTTTGGCGGATGCCCCGTCCCTATGTTTTCAGAGTTTCTTAATAACTTGTTGCATCCTCTTTTTTCGTACGTAACCGTCGATTAAGTCAATATTCTTTTGCTGCATCCAGGTAAACTTCATGCCCACATTATAAGACCTTCTGCCGGCTCTTGCTTTAATTCTAACCACTTCACCGAGACCATTTATAGGCCTCTTAACCTCGGGAATCTTAAACTGAAATTCTATAATTGTGCGCATCGGTATCTTTTTGCGCGCAATAAATTTGATTCCTGCAGCGCTTATCTCCTTCGTATACGATTTTATTGTCAGGCTGACAAGAGGCCTTAAGTTGTTCTTTGATAGTTTTGCATATTTTACAACACAATGGCTGAGGAGCCTTAAGTATCTTCTTCTTTCCGGGCCGGTATATTTAATCTTTCTCATCTGGCTATTTTTTCTTTTTTGCCTGTATTTTCTGAATTGTTTTTTCCGTTATGTCTTTTGTAGATTCCTCTGCCAAGAGAGGCGTTAGTTCCTTTTCGAAAGATGAGTCGGCTAACTCTACTATTGCAGAGCTCGCTGCTTGTTTTACACTCTCACTGGTGTCTTTCAGCAACTCGAGCAGGCTTTTTAGAGCTTCTTTCGTGCGGATTTTTTTTAGTGAGAGAACACATTGCATTCGTACCTGAGTGGAAGTGCCATGCAAACAAGGTGTTAATAGTTTCACCACATCTTCGCCACCAATATAGCCAAGTACTTCTATGACATTTTTTACAACGTAAGCGCGATCATCACTCAGCATTTCTTTTAAAGCATCTTTTGCGGGTTGGCCTATTTTTTTAAGTATCGCGGCAACTGAGTGCCGCATAACGTAGAGGTCGAATGAGTCTTTTTTAGGGGCTTCTTCTTCGGTTAAAAGTTTAAGCAGAGGATCGAGGGCATACTCGCCAAGCTCTGTCAGGATTTCCGCAATATTCCTGTAACTGCTGGCGTCTAGTTTTTTCCTGAGGGCATCTACTAAAGCCTCTGTTACCTTGGGATGCGCGATCTTTTGGAATTCTTCCTCTATAACTTTTTTCTGCTGTTCGTTGCAAGTCGAATCGGGCTCAATCTGTTCTTTAAAGTGCTTGATAATTGTTTTCGCCTGGCCGAAGTTTTCTTTGCCTATAAGGCTATTAGCTATCATTTGAAGCCCTGCGGAAAGCTCTGCAAATTCTCTCTGTCCTTTGACTCTACGAGATCTACTAATTAATGAATCTGTCAATGCCTCTAAGAGATGGAATTTTTCATATTTAAGAAGAGATTTGCTGATCTGAATAGCCCCTTCGGCAATCCTTGTTTTATCTCCGGCGGTTGCGGTATCCAGATTTTCCGAGAGTTTATTAGTTATCTTTTTGACCTTATCGTCTTTTTTACTCAGGAGAAGCGCTTCGACTATAAGATCGAGCTTACTCAATGTTTTTGGATCGAAATACTGTTCAACCGGCATATCCAGCAAGCTACCCTTTGATAACTGAGCTGCCGAAGGCACTTCTTGCTCCTTAATTCCTTTGATTCCGATTACCTTTTCTGTTAGCTTTGAGAGTTTTTCATATTTTACTTCGTCAATTTTTATATGCGGGCTATTTCCTTTTTCAAGCAATGCGGCAAGTCCCCCCTGGTCCTTAACTTCTTTTTCGGGGCTCGCAATGCAATGCAAAAAATATGCAAATTCTTGTTTTTCCAACCCATTCTTGAAGGTTATGCTGCTAATATTGTAATCTCTCATCAGGCTAACAAAGGCAAAGCCAATGGCGCTTTTTGTATCCCCTTGTTTCGGCTCGCTGCCGTTTATTAACAACTTATCCTCTGCGTCGGTGAATGTGAGGGTGGTGTCGTTCCGAAGGACCTTAAGAATTATTTCATAAGCTTTGTTCTGTAAATCTGCCCTCATCTTATTACCGGCAGGATAAAGGAGGGCCCCTGTGATAGCTGCCCTGATGGCAGCTATCACATCCTTGATAATTTTAGCGCTTGCCTCGCTAAGCGGCTTCTCCAGCAATTCTTCAATGCTTACCGGTATTTCTTCCTGCCTTTCTATTTTTTCTAAAAGGCTCCTCACCCTCTTGGATAAAGCAAAGCTTTCGCCTATCTCGCGACCTATATTTCTGTATTTCGAAGCGGTAACCTTGTCCATGGCCAGATCAAAATGTCGAATTAAGCGATCGAGTTGGGTCGGAAGCTCATCTTTATAATGGTCTTTGATAAGTTCAGCAAGTCTTTGATGTAAACCTGCGGCTTTCTGAGCGGGAACCATCTTAGCCAGTACTTCCCTTGCCGGGCCGGCCTGGAAGGATACCGAATCATAGTTTAAATCCGGCAATTTTATTACGCCGGCCTTTATGGCACGGTCTAATAGCTCAAATAGGTGCCCTTCATTGTGGCCACTGAATTTCTTTAAAATATCCAATTCAATCTTTCCGCCCATAATCGCCGCGTAGGAAAGTATTTCTTTTGTTTCGTTGTCTAAGCTGTCTATCTTGGGTTTTACGGCGTCGCGCAAAGAATCGGGAATATCGCTGGCTCCAATGGCCTTCGATTGCCACTCTCTATCCTCATATCGTATGAGGCCTTTTTCAGCCAACGTTTTTAATATTTCGCTCAGCAAAAGTGGATTTCCCTTACCTGTTTTGTGTAGATTTTCAATCAGCTTCGGCTCGAGCTTAATACCCGGAAAAATCGAAGCAATTAGCCGAGCTACTTCATCCTTTGTTAAAGGCCTAAGCTTTATAGTCGTGAAAATATCTTTGGCCAAGAAACTTTCTAAAGTTTCTCCATGCGGAGTGGCCTTCCTGCCGGCTAAATCGCTTATATCTTTTTTATCGTATGTTCCTATAAAAAGGAATTTGTTCAACTTGGAGATTCCAAGGAGTACCGAGAAGAATTGTAAAGTAAGCTGATTTGCGTAATGGAGGTTATCGACAACCAAAACGAATGTCTTTTCATGTGTAACGTTAAGCAGTATTTTGCATAGGCCGGAAAAAAGATCGGCCACTCTTCCTTCCGGTTTTGTTCCAAAAGATACGTCCTTGACAAATTTCTTAAGCCTCGGATATACATATAAAATCTCTGCAAGTTCCGGCTGTTTAAGCTGGGCAATAATACCGCCGAGCTTATTAATATCGAATGAATTTGCCACGAGGCGAAGTAGTGCTGCCAGCCCCGCAAGAGGCCCGCCTTCACCTTTCTGCCCTAACTTACGGAACAGCAAAAACGTATCTTGTCTTTCGGCCGAGGCGGCAAATTCTTCGAGGAGCCTAGTTTTACCGATGCCGGATTCTCCCTCCACCAGCAAAGATGCTCTTTTCACGCCTTGACAAATTTTGTAATGCTTCTTAAGGCTTTCGAGTTCCTCTTTGCGGTTTACGAAAGGGGGCCTCAGAAACATCTGACTTAATCTAATACGGGTTTTTATTTCCTTGCTAACAGATTTATATGCTAAAATTCTATTTTTACCGGCGTTTTTAGCAGCATATAAAGCTTCGTCTGCGCGTCCCATCAAATCTATCAGGGAAGTGCTGTCTTCCGGATAAGCGGCAATGCCTACGCTCAGGCCCAGCCCTTCGAAATTCTTGTCTTTTATCGACCATTTGGAGCTCGATATATCTTGCAGCATTGCCTGGCCAAGCTTATAAGCTTGTTTTTCATCCTGCCCGGGAAGCAAAATTACAAATTCGTCTCCGGCATACCTGGCTACAATGCCCTTTCCAGAAACATATTTCTCTAATTTTTTAGCTAATTCAACCAGCACTTTATCTCCAGCCAGATGTCCAAAAGTATCGTTTACCTTTTTAAAGTTATCGACATCTGCCATTAATAGGGAAGTTTTTCTGGCCGCGGTTTTGTCCTGAGT
>JAUWBJ010000009.1 GCA_030605095.1 Candidatus Omnitrophota bacterium
CTATTCTTGAATGGATTTGGTTTCGGCGGAAAAAGATGCCTGAAAAACGCGCACACATAATATATTCGGGAGCTGTGCAGGGAGTGGGATTTAGATTTACTGCGGAAAGAATCGCCAATTCCCTCGGCCTTACAGGATGGGTGCGAAACTCTCCTGATGGAACGGTGGAAGTTGTTTGCGAGGGTGAAAAGGGCGATATACATATGTTTATGAATAAAATTAAAAAGGCGATGGAACATTATACTCACTCAAGCAAGGTTAAGTGGAAGGAGACAAGAGGTGAGTTTGATTCATTCGGCATAAGGTTTTAGTATTAAATGCGATACGGGATAATATCTGACATACACGGAAATTTAGAGGCGCTTGAAACTGCGATAGACGCTCTTTCCCATGAAAAAATAGATAAATATTTGTGCGTAGGCGATATAGTAGGCTACGCGGCAAATCCGGCTGAATGTATAGAAAAAACCAGAGCCCTGAAACCCTATATTGTTTGCGGAAATCATGACGTAGCCTCGAGTGGTTTAATCGGGACAAATTCTTTTAACGAAGCGGCAAAAAAGGCTATAATATGGACACGGAATAATCTTAAGGGAGAGGATATTGCTTTTTTAAAGGGGTTAAGCTTTATATTCAAAAATAGGCATTTTATATTAGTGCACGGAACATTAGAGAATCCGGAGGCATTTCATTATATGACAGACGGATATGAAGCACACAGGACATTCCGCCTTATGGATACACAGATCTCTTTTGTAGGCCATTCTCATGTTCCGGGTATTTTTTCGCATAGGAACAACAGAGTGAACTATTTTTATAAAGAGAAGGTCAAATTATCTAAAAATGAAAAACTAATCGTTAATGTAGGCAGTATCGGCCAGCCGAGAGACGGCGACCCAAGACTCTGCTATTCGGTCTATGATACAGACAAAAATTTGATAGAATTAAAAAGACTCCCGTACGATATTAAGAAAGCCCAAAAAAAGATTCTGGACGCGGGCCTTCCGCCTTTTCTCGCGCATAGATTGAGCCAAGGGGTATGATTTTTGTGGATAAACACAAAGCAAAAGAGAAAATAACAAAGCTAAGAAATATAATAAGACATCACGACCGGAAGTATTTTGTAAAGAGTAAACCTGAAATTTCAGACCGGGAATACGACCGGTTATATCGTGAACTCAAAGGCCTTGAAAAAAGATTTCCCGAATTAATAACGCCGGATTCACCTACTCAAAGGATTAGCGAAAAACCCCTGGAGGGATTTCGCCATGTGAGGCACGCTGTTCCCATGCTTAGCATGGACAATACCTATTCTCACGAGGAGCTACGTGATTTTGACAAAAGGGTCAGGAAGAATCTGGGGAAGGAAAAGTACGAATACGCGGTTGAATTTAAAGTTGATGGTGTTAGCGTATCCATAGCTTATGAAGACGGTATATTTGTACAAGGAGCCACAAGGGGTAACGGCCAGGTAGGCGACGATATATCCCTCAACCTCAAAACCATCAAGAGCATTCCTTTGAAACTTTCTTCTCGTGAGGCGAAGGTTCCCGGGCTTCTGGAAGTGCGCGGTGAGGTATTTATGGCAAAGAGGTGGTTTACTAAATTGAATAAAGAAAGAGAAAAGAAAGGCGAGGAGTTATTCGCCAATCCGCGCAACGCAAGCGCCGGGTCGCTCAAGCTTCTCGATTCGCGTATTACAGCCCAAAGGCATCTGGACATATTTGTCTGGGGCATAGGGCAATATAAGGGCGTAGATTTTAAAAACCATGACAAAACGGTGGAATATCTTGCGAAACTTGGCTTAAGGGTTATTCCGCATGTGAAAAGATGTAAAGACATAGGCGAGGTTATAAGGTTTTGTGCCCAGTGGCAGAAAAAAAAGGAGGACTTGGATTGCAATATAGACGGAATGGTAGTAAAGGTTAATTCATTGGAACAACAAAAGAAGCTCGGAAGGACCGCAAAGAGCCCCCGCTGGATGATTGCGTATAAGTTTCCGGCTGAAAAAGTGCTTACGGAAGTTTTAGATGTAAAAAGGCAGGTAGGCCGAACAGGCACCATAACGCCCGTCGCTATTTTAAGGCCGGTACATGTTTCCGGCACAACCGTATCGCGGGCCACGCTACACAATTTCGATGAGATAAAAAGGCTCGATATTAAGATAGGGGACAAGGTATATATAGAGAAAAGCGGAGAGATTATTCCTAAAGTTTTAGAAGTAGCTAAAAACAAAAGAAAGGGCACGGAAAAACCAATCAAGGTTCCTACAAAATGCCCTTCTTGTGATGCCACCCTGTATAAAGACGCGGGTGAAGTCGCGTTAAGATGTAATAATGTCTCCTGCGAGGCGCAGATTAAGCAGAAGATTTTACATTTTGCCTCGAGAAACGCCATGGATATAGAAGGGCTCGGCGATTCGTTAGTCGAACAACTCGTGGATAAAAAATTAGTTAAGGATTACGCAGGCATATATTATTTAAAATTTGAGGATGTTAAAAAACTGGAGAGATTCGCCGATAAGTCAGCGCAAAATACAATCGACGCGATAGAGAAGAGTAAATCCAAGGATTTAAATCGTCTGATATTCGCCCTGGGCATCAGGCATGTAGGGCAAAAGGCGGCGTGGGTACTGGCGACAAAGTTCGGTTCGCTAAAACAACTGGCTAAACAGAATACGGCGAAGCTCACTTCAATTAATGAAATAGGCCCCGTTATGGCAGAGAGTATCGTAAACTTCTTCAAAAATAAGAAGAACCTGGATGTTTTGGAAAAGCTTGAAAAGGCGCACGTGAGAACCGAGATGCAAAAAGGCCTCGTAAGAAAAACGCCCTTAGAAGGAAAAACCTTTGTTGTGACGGGTACGCTAAAAAGCTACACACGCCAAGGCGCAGAAGAGTTTATCAGGAATCTGGGGGGGAATGCGTCTTCAAGCGTTAGTAAAAACACCGATTTTCTTATCTGTGGCGAAGAGCCCGGTTCAAAACTGGATAAAGCAAAAAAACTCGGCGTCAAGATTATCAGTGAAAAGGAATTCAAGAAAATAGCGGGGTTACATTAAGTGAAAAAGATTGCAGTAAAAATTATATCGATGGTTGTATTAGCAGGATTCGTGGCTAATTTATCCGGGTGCGCGGCGCTTGAAAAGAAGTTTACCCGAGAGAAGAAAGAAGCGCCAAAAGCGCCCCTTTATCAGGTGAGAAAATACGACATAAAACCCTCTCTCGAACTATATGAAAGGCATTATATTTTCTGGGTCAACTGGCATAAAAAATTGGTTAACGACCTGGGTAAAAATTATAAAAGCGATTTAAAAAGCGTAAGAGAAATGATAAATAACCTTAATGATATGGCAATATTACTTGTGCCGGAGAAAGCTGCCTCTTTGACGCCTCACATAGATGAACTGGCAAAAACCGAAGTTATTATAGAAAAAAGAAATATAACAAAAATAAACGAAACACGCATAAGGCGTATTCTCGAGAGGGAGTATAGAGCTATAAAAAGAGAATTTTCGCCGTCCTCGATGGAAGATTACATAAGGAAAGAATGGAAATAAAGGCATTTGTCGTTGGTATGCTTGAAACAAACTGCTATCTCGTTTATAGCGAAGGCCGGAAAGTCGGTTTCCTGATAGACCCGGGGTCTTTTAACGGGATAATACTGGACACGATCAAGAAAAACGGCATTCGTATTAAAAACATTATAAATACCCACGGCCATCCGGACCATACGGGAGGCAATGATAAATTTGGATACACTGTCTTGATCCACGAGGCAGATAAGAATTTTCTCATCTCTCTTCCGGATAGATTTTTAAAAGACGGGGATATAATCGAAGACGGCGATATAAGATTTGAGGTTATCCACACGCCCGGGCACACGCCGGGGAGCATTAGCCTGAAAATGGGAAATAGGGTTTTCACGGGGGATACCCTTTTTCGGGAAGGCGTGGGCAGGACTGATTTTCCTTATTCGGACGAAGGGAGCCTCCTAAGGTCTATCAGAGACCGTTTAATGGTATTTGGAGATAACGTAGAAATTCTCACCGGCCACGGCCCCGGATCAACCATCGGCCATGAGAGGAAGAATAACCCTTTTCTTATATAAAAATGACTGAATTAATGAATCAATTTTTAGACTACCTTTCCATCGAAAGAGGATTAAGCCAAAATACTATCAAAAGCTATAAGCAGGATTTGATAAAATTTATAGGATATATCGGCACCCGCCGTATTAAAAAGATAAAAGACGTAACAAAACACAAGATGTCAGAGTATCCTTATTTTTTAAAAGACGGGGGACTCTCTGCAAATTCTGTCTCGAGAAACTTAGCGGCAATAAGAACATTTTATAGATTTTTGATATCAGAAAGAATCGTAAAGGAGGATGCAACGGTGATGCTGGAATCCCCGCACCGCTTACAAAGTATTCCCCAGGTTCTGGATACCAATGAGGTAACCAGAATGCTTGATAAGCCTGACAGGAGAAATTGGTTAGGAGTGAGGGATAAGGCGGCGCTGGAACTTATGTACGCCACAGGGGTGAGGGTTTCCGAGATGGTTGAGCTTATGTTGCAGAACTTTAATATGGATATGGGGTTTATAAGATGCGTCGGAAAAGGCGGCAAAGAAAGAATTATACCTGTCGGTAAAGAGGCTAAGCTCGCCCTCTCGAGGTATTTGGAAAAATCAAGGCCAAAATTATCGCGCCGCTCACAAGACAGGCATTTATTTCTATCGCGGCTCGGCAGAAAAATTTCAAGGCAATCTTTCTGGAAGATGTTAAAAAAATATGCGCGATTAGCGCATATAAAGAAAAGAATTACACCGCATACTTTAAGGCATTCTTTTGCGACTCATCTTTTGGAGAGAGGGGCGGATTTAAGAAGCATTCAGGAGATGTTGGGGCATGCGGATATCTCCACGACTCAAATTTACACGCATGTTAATAAGGCGAGATTGAAGGGAATACACAAGAAGTATCACCCGCGGGGGTAACAGTTTTGTGAAGCTGTTTCACGCGTATATTTACGCTTGAAACAGCTTCAAAGGCGAAAGTATGGACTTAATAATAACACATAACAACGCTGACTTTGACGGATTTAGCTCTCTGGTGGCTGCGAAGAAATTATACCCTAATTCGAAGTTATTACTGCCCGGTTCGCAGGAGAGGGCTGTAAGAGAATTTTTATCCCTTGTCAAAGATGAGATAAGCGTAGAAAGGGAAAAAACCTGTAATTTGAATGATGTGAATAGGCTTATAATCGTAGATACGAGGCATAAATCGAGAATCGGGGTAGCAGCCAAGCTTCTTGAAAAGCCTTCGATTAAGATACACATATACGATCATCACCCTCGAACCCCTTACGATATAAAAGCAGATAAGGATAATTTTAAGGAAGTGGGCGCTACGGTTTCTATAATAATAGAAAGTTTAAGAAAAAAAAAGAATGTAAAAATTACTTCCCTGGAGGCGACTATAATGCTCCTGGGGATATATGAAGAGACCGGCTCTCTCACCTATAGGACTACAACGAGGTTAGATGTGGACACGGTAAGTTTCCTTCTTTCTAAGGGGGCAAATCTCTCGGCAGTTTCATCGTATCTCAATAGAAAATTAACAGAGGAGGAGCTTACATTCCTGACATCGCTTATTGCCTCGACAAAAGTTGTTAACATAAACGGTATTAATATTGCCATTGCAGAGGGCACGATAAAGCGCTTTATCGGCGAATTGGGGACGATTGTGCGAAAACTCCAGGATGTTGAAAACTTCCCCGTGCTATTTGTCGTTTTTAAAATGGAAAAATATCTTCGCGTAATAGCGCGAAGCCGCCTGAAGGAAGTAGATGTCAATAAAATTCTCAAATCTTTTGGCGGCGGGGGCCATAGAAGCGCGGCAAGCGCAAAGGTAGAAGCCGAGGGGGTTAAAACCTTTGAACAAAAACTCAAAAGCATTCTCAGGTCTAATATAAAGATGAGAATTTTTGCCCGGGATATTATGAATTCACCTGTCAGGGTTATTTCCGCAAATAAAAAGATTATAGACGCAAAAAACGCGCTTGAGAGGTTTCGCTTGAAAGGTATGCCGGTCATGGAAAATAATAAACTCATCGGTATGATTACAGCAAGCGATATCCGCAAGGCGCTGAAATACCGTTACGGCCACGCCTCAGTAAAAGGGTATATGTCCCGCTCCGTCATTACAGTAAAGCCGAATACGCCTCTTCATATAATACAGAAGATAATGTTTGAAAAAGGCGTAGGAAGGCTTCCTGTCCTGAAAGGCAGAAAATTGATGGGGATTGTTACACGCACCGATGTTTTGAAAAGCGTGCATAAGGATATATTTGGAAAACACGCGTCCTTAAAAAGAAAACATGCCCGACTCAATATATCTGCGAAAATGAAAGAGATTCTGCCGAAACAGATTCTAAATATATTGCATACTATCGGAAGTAGCGCAAATGAGGATCGTTACAGGGTGTTTGTAGTAGGCGGATTTGTTAGGGATATTCTGTTGGGCGTTAAGAACTTTGACATAGATATTGTCATAGAGGGCGACGCCATTTCCTTTGGCAGGAAACTGGCTAAAATCCTCAAAGGAAGCCTTGTTATCTATAGAAAGTTTGGGACCTCTACGGTCATTATGGATTGGCCGAAGGGAATACGCAAACCAAACAGGGCAAGGCCAAGATTCAAGATAGATTTCGCTACCGCAAGAAAGGAATCGTATGAAAAAGCGGCAGCCCTGCCCACAGTTGAATTCAGCCCGCTCAAAGACGATTTAGAGAGGAGGGATTTTACCATAAACGCAATGGCGGCTTCTCTTAACAAAGGCAGTTTCGGCCAGTTAATCGACTTTTTCGGGGGCGAGAAAGATTTAGAACACGGCGTTATCAAGGTGCTTCACGACGCGAGCTTCATAGACGACCCCACGCGTATATTCAGGGCCGTTAGATTTGAACAGCGATTCGGTTTCCGCATAGATAAATATACCCAGAATCTCATAAAAAATGCCATACAGGAAGGCATGTTTTCGAAAACTCAGCATCACAGGATCCGTGATGAACTCATATTGATGTTACGGGAGGAAGAGCCTATAAAAGCCATATCGCGTATGCGAGAGCTCCATGAACTCCGTTTTATCCACAAAAAGATAGCGGTCCGTAAATCAACGAAATATCTTTTTGGCAAAATAAGGAATGCTTTCGAGTGGTATGATAAAAGTAGCTTTAAAAGAAGGCATATAGATTTATGGTTAATATATTTAATGGCGCTACTGGAAAATTTGGACTTCAGCGAGACAAAAGCTATATGCGAAAAGTTCGGATTTCGAAGAAGTACGCGCATCAGGCTATTGTCGTCGACAAAAAACGGGAAAAGCGCTTTAAAATCACTTCCGGTAAAATCCATCCGCCCGAGTAAGATTTATAATATTTTAGAACCGCTTTCTTTTGAAGAGATATTATTTATAAGAGCCGGGACGAAAAATAAATTGGTATTATCGAGAATAAGAGAATTTTTTGCCGGATACAACAGGGTAAGAATCAAAATAGGAGGAGAAGACCTGAAGAAGCTTAAGATCAAGCCGGGGCCTTTATATACGAAGCTTCTCCTCGCGGTATTGCATAAGAAGATCGACGGAGAAGTGAAGACAAAGCATGAGGAACTGGAATTTGTGAAGAGGCTCTTAGGATGATACGCGTGGGTGTTCTCAAAATAGATTTCCATATTTCCGATAGTTCGTCTTTGAAAGAGAAAAGGTCTGTCTTGAGGCACATCAAAGACAGGGTAAGGAGAGACTTCAACGTATCGATTTCCGAAGTAAATAACCATGACAAATGGCAACTGGCAACACTTGTCGTAGCCTTTGTATCCAATGACAAAAAACACGTAGATGCGACACTTAATAAAATAAAGAATTTTTTTGAGAAGAACAGAAATATTGTCGTTCTTGATTACCAAATAGAGATGATATGAGCAGACGCACTTACAGGATTGCTGAAGCAATAAGGCGCTTAACCAGCGAAATTGTTCAGGGTCAGTTGAACGATCCCCGCATAAGGGGATTTATTACTGTGACGAAGGTCGAGGTAACCGAGGATCTCCGCCTTGCCAGGATATATTATAGCGTATTAGGAGATGAGAAAAAGAAGAAGTTAGTTATCGAAGGCTTAAAAAGCGCAAAAAATTTTATACGCAGGTGTATAGGAGATGAACTCAAATTGAGATATGCCCCGGATATCTCACTCGTAATTGATAAAAGTTTCGAATACAAGGAACGTATAGATAAGGTATTAAAGAGAATACACAAAGAGGTGGAGGATGCAAATGATAGAAAGCATAACAAAAGCGATTAAAAAATTTGAGAGATTTTTAATTACCTCTCATATAAATTTAGAAGGGGACTCTTTAGGCAGCCAATTGGCAATGGCTGATCTTTTGAAGAATCTCGGCAAAGATTTTGTTATATTTGACAGCAGTAGAGTGCCCGACCATTACCGATTTTTGCCTCATGTAGAGCTGGTCCGGAATAAAATGGATATTAGAAACACCAAGTTTGATGCCGCTATTGTTCTGGACTGCCCGACTCTCGCGAGAACCGGCAAGGTAAAAGAGGCTGTCGAAAAGGCCGGATACATTATAAATATCGACCATCATGTAAGTAACGAAAGATTCGGGGATTTAAACTGGGTAGAGAAAGGCGCCAGCTCCGTCGGAGAAATGATTTACAAGCTCTATAAAAAATTGAACTCTGAGATTACAAGAGAAATAGCGCTCTTTATGTATATAGCAATTCTGACTGACACGGGCTCGTTTAATTACAGTAATACATCAAGCGCTACCCACGAGATTGTAAGCGAACTTTTGGGATACGGGATCAAACCCTATGATATATCGAAGAGCATTTATGAGAATAAGAGCCTCGGAGACATAAAATTACTAGCCAGGGCTCTCTTAAGCCTGAAGGTCATAGAAAACGGCAGGATAGCCTATATAGTCGTTCGTAAGAAGCTCTTCAATGAGACAAAGGCTCGAGAAACGGCTTGCGAAGACATTATTAGTTTCGCACGTTCCATAAAAGGCGTCGATGCAGCCGTGTTTTTTCGTGAAGATATTAAAAAGAAAGGCATATTTCACGTGAGCTTCAGGTCATCAAAAGGGATGGATGTTAATAAGGTGGCCGCCGCTTTCGGAGGAGGAGGGCATAAGAGCGCTTCGGGATGTACCCTGCGGGGGAATTTCGAAGAAATTAAAAGAAAGGTTCTAAAGAGGATCAAAAGTGAACTGTAAGGATCCCGGACGTAGAAATTTCCCTGACGGCATAATTTTAATCGATAAGCCCGGTGGGCCGACAAGTCATGATATAGTGGATTTCGTAAGAAAAAAATTCCGCTTTCGAAAGGTTGGACATGCCGGCACGTTGGACCCGATGGCTACAGGGCTTTTGATTTTATTATTGGGCGCCTTCACGAAAAAATCAAGCCATTTCTCAAATTATGATAAGGAGTACGAAGCCGTATTTTGTCTTGGTGTTTCGACAGATACAGGCGATAAAGAGGGTAATATCGTAGAAAGGAAGAATCCGGATTTATACGTTCGGAAGAATCTTACGGTAAAAAATATAGAAAGAGTATTCGAGCATTTTCGCGGAGAAATACGCCAGGTCCCCCCGATGTATTCAGCTAAAAAAATCAAAGGGAAGAAACTTTACGAATTGGCGAGAAGGGGAATAGTTTTGAGAAGGGAGCCGAAAGTAGTTTTCATAAATGAAATAAAATTATTAAATATATCCTTGCCTTATGTAACTATTTATGTAAAGTGTTCGAAGGGGACTTATATAAGGCAATTAGCGCATGATATTGGTGAAAGAGTCGGTTGCGGTGCCCATCTTGTGTCTCTCGTGAGGACAAGAATCGGGTCTTTTGACATTCAAGACGCAGTGCCGTTCGGCCAGCTTAGTGCGGGGACAGCTGAAGAAATATTTTATGAGAACATTTTACAGCCTGAATGAGTTTTTGGAATCAAACGCACATTTTAAGAAATTTCTTATAACCATCGGCATTTTCGACGGGGTGCATCGCGCTCATCAAAAGATTATAAGGGCCATGGTAAAAAAAGCTAAAGGGAAGCATCTCTCGACCATACTTATTACTTTTGATCCTCATCCGGCAAATATATTGAAAAGGGGCGCGAAAGTGCCTCTTCTTATTTCTTTGAAACACAGATTACGTCTTTTAAATGAACTCGGGCTCGATTATGTTATCGTTTTGCATTTTACTAAAAGGTTGTCCCATATGAACGCCGTAGATTTCATCAAAAAGACATTAAGCAAAATTCATATTGACGAGATAATTGTGGGAAAGAATTTTTTCTTCGGCAGATATAAAAAAGGAACACTTAAGGATTTGAAGAAATTTTCCGCATTTTACGGATACAGGGTAAGCACTATCGATGCCCTTAAAAGCGCAGGACGCGTTATATCAAGTACATGGATACGAAACCTCATATTAAAAGGGAACTTGAAAAAAGCCTCTTCATTACTATCGAGGCCCGTAGCGGTCCTGGGAACGGTTATAAAGGGCCATAAAAGGGGAAGAATCATAGGATATCCGACAGCAAATATCAACCCCCACCATGAGGCAATACCGCCTTCCGGGGTTTACGCGGTAAAAATAATATTGTATAATAGAATATATAAAGGCATTTTGAATATCGGCGTAAAACCGACTTTTAAGAAGACCCCCGGAGACAGGGAATCTACGATAGAAGTCCATATATTTAATTTTAATAAATATATATATGGTAAGGAGTTAGAAATAATATTTGTAAAGAAAATCAGAAGAGAAAAAAAATTCAAGGATATGTTCTACCTGAGGGAACAGATTAAGAAAGACGAAAAATTCGCTTCTGCGTTTTTCTGAAGCTGTTTCAGACGAAAACATCGCATGAAACAGCTTCAGAAGTTGAGGGGTTTACAAAACAGTACTTATATGATATTATAAGCGCATTGAAGGAGGTAGAAAAGTGGTATTGGCAAAAGACAAAAAAAAGAATATTATAGGAACTTATAAGCATCACCAGGGTGACACAGGCTCTTCCGGTGTTCAGATAGCTTTGCTTACAGAGAGAATAAATGTTCTCGCAGGGCATTTCAAGACACATAAGAAGGACTATCAGTCCAGGCGCGGACTTTTGAAGCTTGTAAGCGCAAGGCGCCGGCACTTGGATTATTTAAAAAAGCATAGTAAAAAAGAATACGAAGAGCTTGTGAAGAAGCTAGGCTTACGCAAGTAATAAGCGAAAGGAAAATCTACAATGGAATCCATCAGTCGAAAATTAGGCAGAAATGATTTAATTATCGAAACAGGCAGAATGGCAAAGCAGGCCGACGGCGCCGTAACGGTGCAATTAGGCGGAACGGTTGTCCTCGTAACCTGCGTATGTTCTAAGGAAATCAGGCAGGGTATTGATTTCTTTCCGCTGACAGTAGAATATCAGGAGAAGACATATGCCGCGGGAAAAATACCCGGGGGATTTTTTAAGAGAGAAGGTAGGCCCTCGGAAAAAGAGATTTTGACAGCGCGCCTTATCGACAGGCCTATAAGGCCGCTCTTTCCCGAGGATATGGCTAACGATACACAGGTTGTGGCTCTCGTCCTTTCCAGCGACGGAGAAAACGATTCTGACATCCTGGCTTTAAACGGCGCCTCTATGGCCCTTTCTATATCCGATATCCCGTTCAACGGGCCGGTGGGCTGCGTTCGGGTCGGATCAATAGACGGGAAATTTGTCCTGAATCCGACATTTGAAGAGCTGGAAAATAGCGAACTGGATTTAGTGGTAACGGGCTGTGAGGGAAAAATTATTATGATGGAAGGCGTTGGCAATGAGCTAAGCGAGGAAAAAATTGAAGAAGCCGTAGTCTTCGCTCAAACGTATATTGGCGAGATTATCAGCCTGCAAAAGGATTTAATAAAAAAATGCGGTCGAAAAAAACGAGAGGATATAAGCATAAGAAAAGTGAGGACAGATTTGTTCGGCAAGATAAAGGAGCTTTCCTCGGATAGACTCGATGAAATAAATAAATTGAATACAAAAGAAAAAAGGGAAGAAGCGCTTGAAAGCTTATCCAAAGAATTAGTGGATAAATTCGCATCGGAAGAGGGCTCTATCGAGGAGTGGGAAGTAAAGCTCGCGATTAGAAAAATCGAGAAGGAAGCAGTAAGAAAATATATATTAGGGGATAAGAAAAGAATCGATAACAGGGATTACAAAGAGATAAGGCCTATCGAATGCACCGTCGGATTCCTGCCGCGCACCCATGGATCGGGCCTTTTTACAAGAGGCCAGACCCAGGCGCTTTGCGTGACAACCCTGGGGACAAGCGACGACGAGCAATTAATAGACGCCTTAGAAGGCGAAACGCAGAAATCGTTTATGTTACATTACAATTTTCCGCCTTTTAGCGTGGGTGAGGTACGCCCCATCAGAGGCCCCGGCCGGCGCGAGATCGGGCATGGCGCCCTTGCGGAAAGAGCCTTGAAGCCTGTTATGCCTACGAAAGAGAAATTTCCATATACAGTCAGAATTGTTTCGGATATATTGGAGTCCAACGGGTCGAGCTCAATGGCTACCGTCTGCGCGGGCTCGCTTTCCTTGATGGATGCCGGCATTCCGACAAAGGCCTCGGTAGCGGGAATTGCCATAGGGCTTATTACCGAAAAGGACAAACACATTTTATTGATGGATATAGCGGGCGTTGAGGACCATTACGGCGACATGGACTTCAAGGTTGCGGGCACCAAAGACGGTATTACGGCGATACAGTTAGACCTGAAGATTAGGGGCCTGGAAAAAGATATATTAAAAGAAGGGCTTATCATGGCAAAAAAAGCCCGCCTTGAAATTCTGGATAAAATGGACCGCGTCATGGCTAAGCCAAAAGGGCATATTTCGGATTTTGCGCCCCGTATCGTTAATCTCAAGGTAAAACTGGATAAGATAAAGGACATAATCGGCCCCGGCGGCAGGACTATCAAAAAAATTATACACGATACAGGTGTAACAATTAATATCGAAGATGACGGCAGCATCCAGGTAGCATCTGCCGATGGCGAGGCAATCAATAAGGCGCTTGATATAATAAAAAGCCTTTCCGCGGAAATAGAGCCGGGAACGATCTATAAAGGAAAGATTACCCGCTTTATGAATTTCGGGGCGTTTTGCGAAATCCAGCCCGGCAAACAGGGGCTTATACACGTCTCTGAAGTCACGGATAAATTTATTAAAGATGTATCTACGGAATTAAAAATAGGCCAGGAAGTAATGGTGAAGGTAATCGGGATAGACGCGCAGGGCAGGATAAACTTAAGCATAAAACAGGCGAGAGAACATGAACCCCGCTCTTCCTGACATACTTAAAATAAATATATTAAGGAATAGCAGAGTGGTTTTGCAAAAATGAAGATAAGAATAGAAATCAAAAGAAAAGGAAGAGCGGGGTGAAGAGAATAAAGATAAGGATAAAAAAGAGGGAGAGCGCTAGAGACCTTCCTCTGCCTCAATATATAACGCCCGGTTCCAGCGGTATGGACCTTTACGCCGATGTGGATGACGAGCTTATTCTTAATCCGGGCGAGATAAAATTGGTATCCTCCGGGATATGTTTGAGCCTGCCGGAAGGATTTGAAGGCGAAATCAGGCCTAGAAGCGGCCTCGCGCTAAAGCACGGCATAACGCTTGTAAATGCGCCCGGCACAATCGATAGCGACTATCGCGGCCCGGTCGAGCTTATTATGACAAATTTGGGTAACGTACCTTTTAAGATAAAAAGGGGCGACAGGGTAGCGCAGTTGGTCATAAAAGAAGTGATAAGAGCGGAACTTGTAGAGGCAGAAGAACTTAGCGAGACCATAAGAGCGTCAGGTGGTTTTGGCCATACAGGGGTCTAGAGATGAAGACTTCAAAAATAAATGAGATAAAATCGATTTTTTTACTGGCGGTAGCCCTTGTTATATTTATAAGCCTTCTAACGTTTGACCAAAACGATATAAAATTCCTCACCTCGAATCCAAATCTCCCAAAAAACAATGTTATTGGTTTTGTAGGCGCCTATATGGCATGGGTGTGCCTCTTTTTAATGGGGTTCGGCGCATACGTTATTCCCTTTTTTATCGCCCTCTGGGGTGTGAGATTTTTCTTAGAAGAACAGGCCAGGAAGTTCTATTTGCGTGTCTTCGGCGCTATTTTCTCAATTCTGGCTATAAGTTCCATATTTAACCTGATAGGTCCGCAAGATGTTGTTTATCGCTTTCAGAGAGGCGGCATAATAGGGCTTGTATTTTCCGATTTCCTCTTAAAGTATTTAGGGACAGGGGGAACGTTTATTGTCATTTTTGTTCTTTTCCTGCTTTCGTTCCTTATTATGACAGATTTCCTCATATTTCCTTTTATCGGATGGCTGCCTCGTTTGTTCAGGTATTTATTAAAGGGTATGAAATCCATCAAGGTTCCCAGGCGACCCAAAAGAATAGAGCCCGCAAAAGAAAGAATTGAGGAGGTAAAAGTGAGAGAGGCATGGAAACCGCCGGCGAAGGCAGAGGAGAAACCGGCAAAGATGCCTACAACGAAAAAGCCCATTGTTTACACGACACCGTACAAGCTCCCCTCATTGGATCTTTTAAGTTCCCCGCCGCCTGTTGAGGAAAGAGAGATTAAAGAGGATTTGGACGAAAAATCAAGAATCCTGGAAGAAACTCTAAACGATTTTGGCATTGAGGCCAAAGTGGTAAAGGTAAGCAAGGGCCCTGTCATTACCAGGTACGAACTCGAACCGGCCCGCGGCGTGACAATTAATAAGATTACCTCGCTAAGCGATAACATCGCTTTAGCGATGAAAGCTGTGACTATCAGGGTTGTCGCGCCTATACCCGGAAAAGGCACGGTGGGGGTAGAAGTACCGAATTCAAAAAGCACGTTTGTATATTTAAAGGAAATTCTGGAATCTAAAAAATATAAAAATACGGCCTCTAAATTAAAACTGGCCTTAGGAAAGGATATTTCCGGCGTGCCTATTGTCGCAGACCTGGACGGCATGCCGCATCTTTTAATAGCCGGGGCGACCGGTTCCGGCAAGACCGTTTGCGTTAACAGCATCATAACGACGCTTCTATTCAACGCATCGCCGGAGGAGCTTAAGTTTCTTATGGTTGACCCAAAAAAGGTAGAACTGGCGGATTTCGGTGATTTACCGCACCTTCTCGGGCCTGTAGTAAAAGATTCCAAAAAGGCCTCGCATACCCTGAATTGGCTCATAAACGAAATGGACAGAAGGTTCGATATGTTTTCCGAGTTAGGCGTAAGGAATATAAGTATCTACAACAGCAACAGAAAAACTAAGAACCTGCCCATTCTTCCGTATATAGTCCTGATTATAGACGAATTGCACGATTTAATGTTAGTGGCGCAACAGGAAGTCGAGGATATGATTATGAGAATCGCGCAGCTTTCTCGCGCTGTGGGAATCCATATGATTATTGCGACACAAAGGCCATCCGTCGATGTCATAACAGGTGTTATAAAAGCAAATTTACCGGCGAGAATCTCTTTCAAGGTCGCTTCGAAAGTTGACTCAAGGACCGTAATCGACATGAACGGCGCCGAAAAACTTCTGGGAAAAGGTGATATGCTATTTATTGAGCCGGGGAACCCTAAACCCGTCCGCGCTCAGGGGGCACTTGTAGGCGATGACGAAATAAAGAAAGTAGTTAGCTTTATAAAATCTCAAAGAAAACCTGATTTCGAGGAAGAAATTCTTAAGGTTGAAGAAAAGCCCGTATATAGAAAATTTGAAAAGGACGAGGTTTACGAAGAGGCAGTAAAGCTCGTTCTCCGGACAAAGCAGGCATCGGTGTCTATGCTACAGCGCCGTCTCGGTGTCGGATACACGAGGGCTGCCCGCCTTATAGATATGATGGAAGATGAAGGGATAGTGGGTTCTTACCAGGGGTCAAAGCCGAGGGAAATCCTGGTCGAGAATATAGATGATAGAAAATGAACCCATTCGATGAGCTCAGGGTAATCCTTGAGCGACCGAAGGGAGTCGAAGGATGAGAGATCCTAAGGAAATCGGCAAAATTTTGAAAGAGACCCGCCAAAAAAAAAGCCTCCCAATAGACGAAATCTATAATAAAACACGTATACAGCCTCACATCATAGAGGCGCTTGAAGAAGGAACGGCCGGTGAGGTTTTGGGCAACGTTTATACACCCTTATTCTTAAGAAAATATGCGGCGTTTCTCGGTTTAGACAGCGCCAGTTTAGTGGCAAGCTATAAGAACTTTTATACAGATAAAGAAGAGGTGGCCCTCGATATAGAAAAAGAACCGCAAGCGGTAAATATCTCCTTGCCAAAATGGATAGTGCCGGCGCTTTCCGTCGGATTAACATGTATAGTTATATTTTTTATTATCTTTTTAGGCCTTAAACTGAGATCTTTTCGTAGCGCGAAAAAGGAGACAATCCCCCTTGTAATTTCTAAACCTAAACCCGCCGTTTTCCCTATATCCAAGGATAAATCTATCGAACTTGTTTTACAGAGCACCGATAATGTCTGGATGAAAGTAAAAAAAGACGGAAAGGTTGTATTCGAAGATACGCTTCCGAAGGGCGGGAAGAAAGAATGGTCCGCTGCCGACAAGATAGAGCTCTGGGTTGGAAGGGCAGAAGCGCTCAATTTCACAATAAACGGAAAATCTATCGGAAACATCGGTAAGGGCAGCATAAAAAAGATTCAAATTTCCAGACGTGGTTTGAAAATCAGAAATAAATGGCTACTCAAGGCAAAAGAATAACTTTCCATTAACACCACCCACCGGCCAAATGAACCCCGTTAGAAATTCAACATGCAATGCAAAAATAAAAACCTATGCAATAAAACAAAGCTATATAGATACAATAGAAGTAAAAGAATGAAAATTTCTAACGGGGTGAACCCCGATATATTCATAATAAGTTTAGGATGCCCGAGAAACCTTGTGGACTCAGAGGTTTTAATAGGCAAACTCAAAGAAAAAAGTTTTCGGATACGCTACAAGTTTAAAAAACATTGTATCGCTATTGTAAACACCTGCGGATTTATCGAAGATGCCAAAAGTGAATCTATCGACACAATTTTGGAATTGGCCGATTTGAAAAAGCAGGGTAAAGTCGCTTCTCTTATCGTTACGGGTTGTCTTTCGCAGAGATTTTCAGGGGATATTATGAAAGAAATAAAAGAAATCGACGCTGTCTTTGGAAGCGGTACTTTTCAGAAGATCCCGGCTTATATCGATAGAATATTAAACGGCGAAAAGCCGGTTATAGTTGATAAGACCCCCCGTTTTTTATATAACCACCAGAGCCCCAGGTCCATAATGACGCCAAAACATACAGTTTATGTTAAGATTCAGGAAGGATGCAAGAATTACTGCAGCTATTGCGTTATTCCGAAGATAAAAGGCCCCTATCGCTCCAGAAGCATGAATTCCGTCTTAAATGAAATATGTTCGCTTAAAAGATCCGGCGCAAAAGAGATAAATTTAATTGGTCAGGACACGACTTTTTACGGTATGGATAGATACAAGGCCTTAATGTTGGCGACCCTTTTGAGGAAAGCATCGCAGATTATGAAATCGGGCTGGATAAGGCTTCTCTATACCCATCCGGCGCATTATAATCGAGATTTGATAGATGTAATTAAAAACGAGCCGAACATATGTAAATATTTAGATTTGCCTATACAGCACATCAGTGATAGAATATTGAAAAGAATGAATAGACGTGTAACAAAAAAAGATATAGTAACCCTCATAGAGAAGTTAAGAAAAAATATTCCGGGTATCGCTATCAGAACATCTATAATAATCGGTTTTCCGGGAGAAGGTGATAAAGAGTTTAATGAGCTGGAGAAATTTCTTAAACAAATCAAGTTTGACAGGTTAGGGGCTTTTATATATTCAAGGGAAGAAGGCACAAGGGCTTTTGATTTCACCTCTCAAGTCCCCGATAAAGAGAAGCGTCGGAGATTCGAACGCATAATGGAAGTGCAGAAAAATATATCCTGCGAGAACAATAGGGCTTATTTAGGAAAATTCGTAAAAGTGCTTATTGATGAGAAGGATTTTACCCAGTCGAATCAGTATTTAGGCAGAACCGAACACGATGCCCCTGACGTGGATGGACTGGTTTACGTGAGGTCAAAAAAGGTTCGCAAGGCAGGCGATTTTGTAAATGTTAAAATAGAAGACGTGCTGGAATACGATCTTGTAGGTAGTGTATGAACCTCGCAAATAAATTAACCATATCAAGAATTGTCCTCACTTTTGTTTTTATGTTCTTTTTATTTTCGAAAGGGATAGTATTTAAGACCCTGGCCCTCGTCGTATTTATCATAGCGACATGGACAGACTTTCTCGACGGTTTTCTGGCTAAAAGAAGAAATGAAATCACGGATTTCGGCCGCCTTATGGACCCCATCGCGGATAAAATACTGATTATAGCCGCGTTTCTCGCATTTGTTGAAATGAAATTGGTTCCCGCATGGATTATTGTTATCATAATTTTCCGTGAATTTACAATTACGGGACTGCGCCTTATCGCGCTGGTAAAGGGCAAAGTTATAGAGGCTGAAATGGCAGGAAAGCATAAGACAGTCTCGCAAATGGTTTCTATTTATATGATATTATTTTTTATTGTCCTTAAAGAATATAGCGCGAATATATTTGGATTCTGGAACGAAAATTTGGAGTTTTTTTTAAAGAATATTATTTTTTATATGATGATCCTGACGGCTCTTCTGACACTTATAAGCGGCATTTCCTATCTAATAAAAAATAAAAGATTTTTTATAAATGCAAAAAATAAGTAAATCCATAGCTACGTTATTTTTTGTCGGTTTTTCGCCGATAGCGCCCGGGACCGTAGCGAGCCTACTGGCTGTAATTGTATACCTTTTGGTAAAAGATAACATATTCATTTATTTTTTTCTCACCATGTTTTTGTTAATACTGGGATTTTGGTCGGCCGCTCTTTCTAAAAAGGGCTTTCCGGACAAAGACCCTCCACAAATTGTGATTGACGAATTTTCTTCGATGTTACTGGTCTATTTTTTCATCCCTTTCAGCCCGAAATTTTTAATAACCGGTTTAATTCTCTTCCGCTTTTTTGACATATCCAAAATCCCCCCGTTAAAAAGATTAGAGGCCCTTCCGGCCGGATTCGGCATAATGCTCGATGATATAGCCGCGGCAATCCTTACCAACCTCATACTCCAGGTACTTAGATTCTCCCCGTTCCTTTCTTGATAAATAATCAAAAAATAGTTGACAAATTGACAGAAAGCGTGTAGAATACAAAAGGTGCGCGCCAGAATAAGAAAGGAGAACGGCTTTGAGAAAAATCGTATTTTTAATTGCAATTATAGTGATTTTATTTGGAGGTTATATTTGTGCTGAGAAGAGAGATGGGTAAGAATGCCCATTAATATTAGAGATACTAATCTAACCTGCATTGCTGCCGACCCAGAAGAACCAGATATATTATATATAGGTACGGTTAGTCGCTTATATAAAAGCTTAGACAATGGTTTAACGTGGCAGGTTGTCTTTAGATGCATGGGAGAACAAAAGGGCATAAACGATATTTTTATCGCTTCCGATTCAACAATATACATAGCAACGAAAAATGGTATATATAAGTCTTCTGATTACGGAGCGGGGTGGAAGAGAGTTTTTAAAGGCGAGACGTTTGAGAAAAAATACATAAGGTCTATTACAGCAAGGTCAGATAAAGAATGTTTTTATGTTTTAACGTTTTCAAATCTTTACGAAATAAGGAATAACGGTTTATCGTGGAAAAAAATATTTATTGGCGGCATAGAAGACAATGAAAATGATGATGAAGAAGAGACAATCAAAGAAAGTGCTACGCTTTTAAAAAAGATTGCAATTGACGGAAAAAATAATCTGTACCTTTCAACGAGTAAAAGCATCCTAACCTCATGCGACGGAGGTAAAAACTGGAATAGGATGAATGAGACAGGTCTTTCTAATCGGGACATAAATTTTTGCCTCGTTTCTAAAATCGATAGCAATAAAATTTATGCTGCAACAGAAAACGGAGTTTTTCAATATTTAAAGGATGCTAAAATTTGGAGAAATATATATCAGGGATTGGAATCTACGAAAATAAAAAGCTTAAGTTTTAATTCAAAAAATGAAGATTTTATTTTGTGTCTTGCAGATAACAATATTTATAAAACAGTGGAGAAAAAAGACTATTTAAAAATATTATATTCCAATTTTAATAACGAACCTTCGATAAGAGAAACTCAAGAATTGGCAATCATGTATGCCGAGGTTCATCCGGATAAAATAAGAAAATGGAGAAATGGTGCGAAGTTACGAGGGCTCTTACCAAAGGTTACATTTGGTATAGATCACTCCCGGAGCGATACGATAAAATTTTACTCAGATCCTTCAGATTTCTGGATATACGGACCGCTAGATAAAACAGAGGGTTGGGATTTAACTTTTACCTGGGACATGGGAGACTTTATTTATAACGAACACCAAACCACTATTGACATAAGAAGCAAACTCATGGCACAACTCCGGGAAGGACTTCTTAACGACCTAACCCGCCTTTATTTTGAGAGGAGAAGGTTACAGATGGAACTCGCCGCCAAAAAACCCGCCACAGAAATCCAAAAAATAGAAAAAGAACTACGCCTCGAAGAACTTACTGCATCAATCGACGCATTAACCGGAGGAAAATTCTCAGAGGTAATAGAAGCCGAAAGAAATTATCGTGAAAAAATATCTTTACATCAATAGGCTGTTGTGATACATTTGCAATTATAAACGAAGGATATATAGATGAAAAAGAAAAAGATACTAGAAGTTAAGAAAATAGATTATGAGCGTGAAACCAGAGTTTTGCTGGAAAGTATGCATTCTGATATAAAAAGGATAGCAGAAGGTCATAGTGGTATAATGCGAAAACTCGAAGAGCATGATAGAAGATTTGACAGCCATGATAGAAGATTTGATAGCCATGATAGAAGATTTGACAGCATGGAATCAGAATCTAATTTCGTAAAATTGGCTGTAATGGATACAAATCAAAGAGTGAAATCCATTGGAGAGAAATTAGATAACCACGAAACCCGTATTACGAAACTTGAAGAAAAAGTTCACACATAATAGGCCTGCCTTAATAGAAGAAGGCTCCAGATAGAACTTTTGATGGAGCCGCCAGGCGATTTACCTCTCCTTTTAAGAAAACAGCTCCGAATGCAGGAACTCACTGCCTGCCTCGACGGCTTAACCGGCAGCCGCTTTTCCCGCGCTATAACACAAAACGATTGAGGACAGGCTTTAAGCTGGTGCCTTCCGGCGCTGAAAAATTTTTCCCGTGGTTTTGGACTTACGGCTCGAAAATTTGGCGGAATTCCTCCCCCGATATTAGCCCCTTTCAGGGGCTGTATCGGGGTCGGTCAGTTCCGCCATTTTCTCGCCATAAGTCCTAAAACCACGCTGACTCTATGCATGAATGGGAAAAATTTTCTAATGCGCCTCCAGGCACCAGTGCAAGCCTGTCCTTTCGCTTTCCGTTTTTAATACTTGACAAACGCACGCTTATTGTTACAATATTGTCATTATTATGATACTAAAAGACAAATTTTCAATTATAACAGGCGGAGCAAGGGGAATAGGCAAAGCCATAGCCCTTAAGCTTGCTGAAGAGGGCTCTGATATCGCTATCTGCGATATCGACGTGGAGGAGCTTGGGAAGGCGAAAAAAGAGATAGAAGCTAAGGGTCGCCATGTCCTTGCGGAGAAAGTAGATGTAACCAATTTTGCGGATGTCCAAAAATTTGTCCAGAAAGCCCTTGACAAATTTAACAAAATCAATATACTTATCAACAACGCTGGCATTACTCGCGACGGATTGCTTATTCGCATGAACGATGCAGACTGGGATGCGGTTTTAAATGTGAATTTAAAGGGCACGTTTAACTGCACGAAAGTGGTAGCTAAGGCAATGATGAAAGAGCGCGCGGGTAAGATTGTAAATATAGCTTCGATAATAGGTATAGTAGGAAATGCCGGCCAGGCAAATTACGCCGCCAGCAAGGGCGGCATTATAGCTTTTACCAAAAGCGCCGCTAAAGAACTTGCATCGAGAAATATAAATGTAAACGCTATCGCGCCGGGTTTTATAGAAACCCATATGACCGCAAAATTATCCCAGGACGTGAAAGACACAATTATGAAGAGAATACCGTTAGGCAAATGGGGTAGTGTAGATGATATCGCAAATACGGCTTTATTTTTAGTGAGCGATGCTTCCGCATATATAACTGGACAGGTTGTCCAGGTAGATGGCGGGATGGTCACTTAAGAAGGAGGAGGTAAATGTCAAGTATCGGAGACAAAATAAAATCAGTTATTGCTGAGCAACTCGGCGTAAAATCCGAGGAAGTAACAGAACAGGCAAAATTTGTTGATGACCTGGGAGCAGATTCACTTGACACTGTGGAACTGGTTATGGCATTAGAGGAGGAATATGGAATCGAAATTCCGGATGAAGATGCCGAAAAGCTAACCACGGTTGGCGAGGCAATAAAATACATAGAAGAAAAATTTGCCTCAAAATAGATAAATGAATAAAAAAAAGGTTGTTGTAACCGGCTTAGGACTTATAACGCCGGTAGGCAGCACAGTAAAGGATTATTGGAATTCATTACTTGAGGGGCGAAGCGGTGTAAAAAGAATTCAGTGTTTTGACCCCTCAAAATTTTCTTCACAGATTGCCGCAGAGGTTCTCGATTTTGACCCATCCGAATATTTAAACCCAAAAGAAGCCAGAAAGACAGATAGATTTGTTCAATTTGCTATTGCCGCAGCGAAAAAGGCTGCTACGGATAGCAAGTTGAATCTTGATGCCGAAGATAGAAATAGAATAGGCGTTATCATCGGCTCCGGTATAGGCGGGCTTCACACGGTTGAAGCCGAATATGGCAAATATATTGAGCGAGGGCCCGAAAAAGGGCCGAGTAAAATCTCACCTTTTCTTATTCCTATGCTTATCGCTAACATGGCATCGGGACAAGTCTCTATTTACCTCAAGGTAAAGGGTCCAAATACGGCTGTAGTAACTGCTTGTGCTAGCGGGAATCACGCTATTGGTGACGCATTTCGTATAATCCAGAGAAGCGAAGCCAACGCAATGATTGCCGGCGGCTCAGAGGCGGCTATTACGATAATGGGTTTTGGCGGTTTCTGTTCACTGAGAGCCCTGTCAAAGAGGAATGATGAGCCGGAGCGAGCTTCTCGGCCTTTTGATAAAGATAGAGATGGTTTTGTCATGGGGGAAGGAGCCGGCGTTGTTATTTTGGAGGAACTGGAGCATGCGCTGAAAAGAGATGCTAACATATACTGTGAAATAATCGGATATGGTATGAGCGGAGACGCTTACCATATGACTGCGCCCGACCCTGAAGGCGACGGCGCGATAAGGTGTATGAAGATATGCATTGATGACGCCGGCCTAAAACCGGAGGATGTAGATTATATAAATGCTCACGGAACTTCTACAATATATAATGATAAAGTAGAAACATTAGCCATAAAAAAAGTTTTTGGTGAACACGCTCATAAACTTGCCATAAGTTCGACAAAGTCAGTTACAGGACATCTCCTGGGAGCTGCCGGAGGGGCGGAAACCATTGCCTGCGCGCTTGCTATCAAACAGGATATAGCTCCCCCGACAATAAACCTCGAAAATCCGGATCCCGAATGCGACCTCGATTACGTACCAAACAAACCCCGCCATATGAAAATCAATGTAGTCTTATCTAATTCATTAGGATTCGGCGGCCATAACGCTACGTTGGCATTCAAGAAATACACGTCATAATACTTTTCTAATCTTTTGTCATAGAAGCTTGGGAAGGTACCGGCTTAAAGCCTGCCCTTCACTCAACTGCTACCAAAAACTGTTGAATAATATTACTTAAGGGGTATAATTGAAATAAGGGAGGTTTTTATGAATCCTATATTTTATATATTACTAGGTATTCTTGCAGGGGTCTCAAGCGGGCTTTTTGGCATCGGCGGCGGTGTTGTAATGGTTCCGGCGCTTATATTGTTATTCGGCTTGACACAACATCAGGCACAGGGCACAACGCTGGCTGCTATGGTCCCGTGCATTACGATTTTCGCCGCTTTCAGATATTACCAGAGTAACAATGTTAAACTGCTTATGGCTGTTTTTATAGCTGTCGGCCTTATGCTGGGCGGGTATATAGGAGCTAACCTGGCGAATAATGTTTCGAGCGCCATTTTAAGGAAGATGTTCGGCGGTTTGTTATTATTCGCGTCCATCCGGCTTATATTTTTTAAGTAGATATGAAAAATTCAGAAATTGCGGAAATTTTTAATAACATAGCGGATATATTAGAGATAAAAGAGGAAAACCCCTTTCGGATAAGTGCATATAGAAAAGCCGCCCAGAATATAGAAAGCTTGCCGAAAGACATAGAAACGGTTGCCCGCAAGAAGAAATTAACCGCCATCCCGGGGATAGGCAAAGACCTGGCCGGCAAAATAGAGGAATATATTTCGAAGGGCAAAATTAAATTATACGAAGATTTGAAACGCAGCGTATCTAAACCCGTTTTAGAGCTTATGGCTATTCCCGGCGTGGGGCCAAAGACAGCCAAACTCCTCTCGGAAAAATTAAAGGTGCATAGCATAAAGGATTTAGAGAAAAAAGCTTCTCAAGGAAAAATCAAAGATATATTCGGCATCAAGGAAAAAACGGTTACAAATATATTAAGGGGTATAGGTTTTCTGAAAAAGTCAGAGGAAAGGACTCACTTAGGCCAGGCGATAAAAATATCCGATGAAATCACATCCCGGCTTAAAAAACTTTCTGAGGTTAAAAAAGCTTCGCCGGCCGGATCCTTAAGGAGGATGAAAGAAACAGTGAGGGACATAGATATACTCATAACATCGAACAAACCGCGTAAGGTGATGGAAGTATTTACCCGTATACCGCAGGTTAAAGAAGTCCTGGTTCATGGTCCAACAAAATCGAGCATAATTACAAGGAACAATGTTCAAGTCGATGTCAGGGTTGTAGAGCCGTCGAGCTTCGGTTCAGCCCTTTGTTATTTCACCGGCTCTAAAAGCCATAATATTGCCCTGAGAAAAATGGCGGTAGAGAAGGGCCTGAAGATAAACGAATACGGTGTCTTCAAGGCAAAGACAAACAAGAGAATTGCAGGAACTGATGAAAAAGATATATATAAAGCACTTAACCTTGCGTATGTTCCGCCTGAGATGAGAGAAGATAGGGGAGAGATACAATTGGCTTTGAAAAATAAGCTACCCCGCCTTGTTGAGCTGAAGGATATAAAGGGAGACATTCATGTGCATTCAAAGAATAGCGATGGCGCGCTTAGTTTTGAAGAGATAGCTTCTACATGCCAGGGCCTTGGGTATGAATATGTTATAATAACAGACCATTCTCAAACGCTCCAGGTTGCAGGTGGCCTGAAAGAGAAAGACCTCTTGAAGAATGTAGAAAAAATTAGAAAACTTAACAAAAAATTTAAGAAAATACGCCTTTTGATAGGTTCAGAGGTAGACATATTATCCGACGGACGGTTAGATTACAAAGACAGCGTCTTAAAAGAACTCGATTTTGTTATAGGGGCTATCCACTCCGGTTTTAAGCAATCGAGAGAGGTGCTTACGAGGCGCATTGTGAAAGCCATGGAATCGAGATACGTCAATATGATAGCGCATCCTACAGGGAGGCTGATGGGCGTAAGGGATTCATATGAAATAGACTTAGAGAAGGTGTTAAAGGTAGCTAAAGAGACGAATACAGCCCTTGAAATAAATGCTTACCCTGAAAGGCTGGACTTAGATGATAATGCCTCGCGTCGCGCAAAGGAGGTGGGTGTTATGCTCGGGATAGCAACCGATGCCCACACAAAGGAACAATTTCAGAATATGGCCTTTGGCGTAAGCGTTGCCCGACGAGGATGGCTTGAAAAAAAGAATGTCCTGAATACCTTTGGTTTAGAGAGTTTTCTTAAAAAACTTAAGAAATAATCCACCTTCAGTGGATAATATTAATATGATTCACAGATCCATTATTTTTATTATTTGCCTCTTATTTGCAACCATTATTGGCGCGGGCAAAAGCCATGCCATAAGCGGGGAGGATATTATTCCCATTTCCACCGAGAAAGAGAAAAGGATGGGGGAGTCCATCGCGAAGCAGGTAGAGAAAAAATTCGATGAAGTTGACGACCCCTTAGTCCAAAAACGTTTTGAAGAAATTGGAAAAAAACTTGCCGGTATATGCGATAGGCAGGATTTGGTATATCGTTTCAAGGTCCTTAAGGCGAAGGCCGATAAAGAGAAATATTACAACGCTTTTGCGCTTCCCGGAGGGTATGTCTATATGTTTGACGCATTGATGGAGGTCTTGGAGACCGATGATAAGATAGCCGCTGTTATAGCGCACGAACTTGCCCACATCGCTCGACGGCACTCCATTGAAAGACTGCGGAGTTCTCTCGGCGTAAATGTTCTTATGATTTTAGCCATGGCTACGGCACGCGATGGCAAGACGGTTGCAAAAGCAAATGAAGCGCTTACCCAACTTATGATGTCATATTCAAGGGAAGACGAGTTTGAGGCGGATAGGCTATCCGTAAAGTATGTCAGGAAGGCGGGGTTTAACGCGAACGGTGTTTTAGGAAGCCTCCTGACTTTGCAGAACTTAAGAAAAAAAGGTCGCGAGATGAGGTATATTTTTTATAGAGCCCACCCGTATTTGTCAGAGCGAATCGCCGCTTGTAGGGCGGAGATTAAAGGATATATGGATTTCGATAGTTATATAAACCTGCCGGAGAAAAAAGAAGATTTCTGACGTGAAATATACTATTAAAAGAGACATACCCCTAAAATTTAACGCAATCGATTATGAAAATGCCCTGAATCCCGAACAGCATGAGGTTGTTACCCGTGCCGAGGGCCCGTGCCTTGTGCTTGCCGGCGCCGGCAGCGGGAAGACCAGGACCCTTATCTATCGCGTTGCTTACCTGTTAGAAAAAGGTATCCCACCGCAGAATATATTGCTCGTTACATTTACGAACAAAGCAACCAGAAATATGCAAGGTCGGATAGAGATATTGCTAAAGGCAAAGCCTGCCCGGCTCTGGAGCGGCACTTTTCATCATATCGGCAATAGGTCTTTACGGTTTTTCGCGAAAGAGATAGGTTACAAGCGCGATTTTGGCATTCTCGACGAGGAGGATTCCGTAGATTTGCTTAAAGTTTGCATAAAGAATTTAAAAATCAAAATTCACGAGGAACGTTTTCCGCAACCGAAAGTTTTACGTTCCGTAATAAGCTTTTCAATAAATTCTAACAAAACATTACGGGAAACGCTGGAAAAATACCATCCATACTTCTTGCATTTTCACGATATTATAAAGAAAATCAAGGAAGAATACAACCGAAAGAAAACCTCATCGAGCAATATGGATTACGACGACCTCCTGACAAAATGGCTATGGCTTTTAAGAAATATTGAAAAAGCCAAAGATAAGTTTTCAAGGCAGTTTCGCTATATTTTAGTCGACGAGTACCAGGATACAAACACTCTTCAGTCAGAAATTATAAAGGAGCTCTCTACTTTTCACCGGAATATATTAGTTGTAGGAGACGATGCGCAGTCTATATACTCTTTTAGGGGAGCGGATGTGTCCAATATACTCAGGTTTCCCCAGGAATACCCTGACGCAAAAATATTTAAGTTAGAGAGTAACTACCGCTCATCCCCGGAAATTCTGGATCTCGCCAATGATTCCATATCACACAACAGGAATCAATTTAGTAAACACTTGAGGGCACTGAACGAGAGTGATACCATGCCCGTTCTCATAGAGACAGGTGACTTGTATGGCCAGTCAAATTTTGTGGCTCAGCGTATATTGGAATTACGTGATGAGGGGATAGATTTAAATGAAATGGCGGTTCTTTTTAGAGCGCATTATCAATCCGCCGAATTAGAAATGGAACTCACAAAAAGGAATATCCCGTTTATAGTGCGTGGCGGGATTCGGTTTTTCGAACAGGCCCATATTAAAGATGTATTGGCGCATATAAAGATATCGATAAATCCTTATGACGAAATATCCTGGCTGAGAGCCTTATCTATTCAACCGGGCATAGGCACGGTATATGCCGGCCGCGTCTTCGATGAATTTTCGAATAGCGGGGACCTCAACAGGATAATCGGCAAACAATTCGGAAACTTTCTGCCGGAAAGGGCGCAAAGGGGATTAAAGAACTTTAAAAAGATGATGCGTTCCATAGTGAATAGAGGATTGGAAAAAAAGCCGGATGAAGCGATAAACGGAATTATTGACAACGGTTATGCGGGCTATGTAATGACTCATTTTGATAACGCAAAAGACAGGATAGATGATTTACACGAGCTTGTGAATTTTGCGCATAACTATAAAAGCACAAGACGCCTGCTACGTGATATAACACTGCGGGAATCATTTAAGGGTGAAACCATAAACGGAGTGCCGTCACATGACGAGCACCTTGTGCTTTCGACCATTCATCAGGCCAAGGGGCTGGAGTGGAAAATCGTTTTTATAATAGGTTTATGCGAGGGCCAGTTTCCGCACCACAAGTCTAAGGAAGAACCCCTGGAACTGGAAGAGGAGAGAAGGCTATTCTACGTTGCGACAACAAGAACAAAAAGCCAATTATACTTGCTCCACCCTATTACCAGGTACGACTACCAGATGGGCACTGTTATTTCCAGAAGGTCCTTGTTTCTCGAGGAATTGGACGAAAAGCGTTACGATAGATGGGAAATAGAAGAAAAACATGCTCAGGAATACGCTGTAGATCTGGATAAAGATTGACACTCCCCACGCCTAAAGGCAGGGGATTCTCAGGCAACACCCGCTGATGCAGATGTTAGCGCCTGACAGCGCTGCCCACGCTGTCTTATTACGATAGCGGCATTTAAGTCTCTATCTAACACTAAACCGCAATGAG
>JAUWBJ010000101.1 GCA_030605095.1 Candidatus Omnitrophota bacterium
GGGCTTATGGCACAGGGAAGATTCTTCAACAAGGCGCCCACTGAGGCAGAGGCTCGGTCAGATGAGTTTTGGGCTGGGGAATTTGAGGCTTGGCGGAAGGAAAAAAAGGATGAAAAGAAGGCAAAAGAGAAGGATTTATACCGCCAAAATAAAAAGTCTACTTTTGGTAAATAAAGGTATAACGCCGTTATACCTTTGTTATACCTTTGTTATACCTTTCTAAGCACAACGTTATACCCATGTATCTATGTAGAATGTAATATGTACGGAAAAGGTATAACGGAATCGGAGAAAATGACCCCCCTAAATCCCCCATTGGGGGACTTCAGATTAAGAGTTTCTAAGAAGAGGTTAAATTTGGGGAGTTTGAAGTAGTCAAACTAATCGCTATACATTCAGGGATTGTTAAATCCGCAGACAGGCTATAATTGAAGGTGTAATAATATCAAGGACAGCCAAATTAGACATTGGGAGGTCAGGAAGGATGAAGAACGACAGGAAAAAGCAGAAGCGCAAGAACAAGCGCAATAAATTTCGTGCCGGCCGGGGGATAATCACTGAAAGGGATCTATTGAAGAGATTGAAGCGGTGAGTTTGGGGTTGTGGACAACTTAAGGAATAATCAACAAGAATTTTAAAAAACTTCAAACGCTAAGGTAGACAGAAGGGGGGTTGCTTATGAGGAATCGGGATATTGTAATTACAAGAGGTTTGATTTTGTGCAGGCAGTTAGGAAAAGAACACCGGGTCTGCGTGAAATTTTTATATGTGGCACTATCACCCAAAGCTCGTCGCCGGTTAAAAGGCACCTTAACCAAAAAAGAGCAAAAATTATTAGAAAAATTTGTGGCAGAGAATTATGCAGAGGCCGAGAAAGATAAATCCTTGTAGAAAATTATTAGTGCTTCGCAAAAAATCCTGAACAGATTTTTTGCTCTTAGTGTTCGGACGCCTCGCTCTTGAACATCGCTCGACGAAGAAGGAAAAAAGGGTCTGTCGGGAAAAATAATAATGTTTCACATTATTTTCGGCCGAGCCAAACGAGGCCTAATACTACGACCGAGTTTCACGAGGGAGACCTCTATTCCTCGGCGCCCAAGCGCCGATACACTGGCGAGGACGTCCAGTCCGAGCCTACTGAAGCCCGAGCCCAAGCGAGGGCTTCTTTCACACAGAGAGAAAATATTTAACTCGAGAACCAATGTCCGAGACGCCACACGCATAATAATAAAATTATATTTAGAACCTCTGAAAAAGACACAGGCTCAGTTATAGAGGTCGCTCTGTTATTGAGAAATTTCTAATTGTCTTATTGAAGAGAACGTGTGTATGGGTAGCCGTTTATAAGACAACCTTGTGTTAATAAGATTTTTTGCGTGTAGAAGTGAGGTTTTTTTCAGGGGTTTTTTTTGAAGTGTTTTTGAAGGGTTTTTAATTTAAGGCCAAAAAAGGCGTAGGAAGGGTTTAAATTTTCAAAAAGTCGGGAAGTTGGCATTAGAAATTAAGGGTTTTGCTCTCCGTCGATAAAAAAAACAGCAGAATCGATTAAAGGCTCAAGGTGAGGCGATCGGGGGCTGGGTAGGGGTTATATACCCACCCATTTTGACTTTTAAGGGGCTTGTCCGTCGATAAAAGGGGTTAATGGGTGGGTATGTAAACAGATAGAAACAAATTGTACCCGGACATATTATAACCGAAGGTCGCTTTTCGATTCCACTCCGCTTTTTCTAAATCGCTTAAGGCCTGCCAAGCAGCGACTCCGGCAGCGAACCTCGTTTTGTTTGCCGGGGTGCCTGTATCTATTGCAGCCATTGCAGCAGAGTAGGGATATTTATCTTGGTAGACTACGCCTGCTATGGATCCATAGAAACCATTGGCCGGGCGGACTCTAAAAGTCGCTGCGCCACTTTCGCCGGCGCCTTTTTTATTCATTGTGCGCCTAACCCATTGGCCGACCGGTACAGTTCCATAGAGCCTTTGAGTAATTTCTTTCTGGGTGTATTTATCGTTGAACTTCGCTTCACCAAATCTACACTCACCAAACTTTGGCATACTAAAATCTCCCTTTGTAAGATAATCCTACATCGAACTTGCACCGAAGTCAAGACAAGTAGACCCTGAATCTATCGTTCTCTCGGGAGTGTCCCAAAGTTAGCTCAGGCAAAGTGGCAAGGCAAAAAAAGTCTGGAACAAGGAAGGGGCAAGGCAGGAAAAAGAGGGGCGGATTTCTTGACTATTTTAAGGTCGAGTAATTTTTTTAGAGTTGGCTTCCTGGCGAACGAACGTCCTGGCGAGCTGATTTCAACCCCGTCCTGTCGGGCTGAATACGAGCCCTCCTTAAAAGAAAAAATTTATCTTTAGAGTTTCACAAGAAATTTTTTCTTTTAAGAGAGTGGCGAGTATTCCCCGACGACGGGGTTGAAATCCTCGCCGACGTAAGTGAGCCGAAGCCCTCTAAAAAAAAAACCAAAAATAGTCAAGAAATCCGCCCCTCTTTTTCCTGCCTTGCCCCTTCCTTGTTCCAGACTTTTTTTGCCTTGCCACTTTGCCTGAGCTAACTTTGGGACACTCCCGAGAGAACGAT
>JAUWBJ010000071.1 GCA_030605095.1 Candidatus Omnitrophota bacterium
GACATATTCAGCAGATACTTGGTATCTTGTGATTTTAGAGTTTGATACCGATACCGATGAATATAATTTTGTTGTTTACGATAGCAGCTTGAATGAGATTGTTAGACAAGATAATATCTTGTTTGGAAGTGCTTCCGGAGCAATTGATAAAATAAGATTTTATACAGATAAGAGTCTTGTAGTAGATGGATATATTGATGATTTTAGACTGTGCAAATACGCCTCCCCTGAACCAGCAGGTGATGTTTCAGATATGGAGTCACTAACGAATCCCTTGAAGATTAGCAAAGATGCCAATAAAAAGGAAGTAACCATAGGTGATATCGTTACCTATACAGTGACTATCAAAAATGAACGTGTCGTAGATACCCCACCCATCTATTTAGAGGATAAAATACCGGCCGGATTTAAGTATATTAGTGGAAAGGCAATCCTGGATAATACGCCTATCTCAGACCCAACAGGCGACCGCCCCATAACCTTTAATATAGGCACAGTCGGCGTGGGCCAGACTCGCACACTTAAGTATCAATTGGTTGTTGGCTCAGGTGTTACATTTGGTAAATATAAAAATAGCGCGGTTGCCAAATATTCTAATGGGATAGTTATTTCTAATACAGCAACAGAGACCGTAAAGGTAATACCCGACCCATTGTTTGACTTAGGCACCGTAATTGGCAAGGTATTCTGGGACTGGGATGAGGATGGGACGCAGACGAGGGGTGATGGACGAGGGACGAGGGAGGAATTTGGAATTGCAAATGCCAGGATTGTTATGGAAGACGGCACGGTTATTATAACTGACAAAGATGGAAAATATCATGTGCCAGGTGTTATACCGGGAAGGCATGCCTTCAGATTAGATGAATCAACTTTGCCTGAAGGAGCATACTTAACCACTCCCAAAGTTGTTATAGAGGATATACGGCCAGGGCTTACCTCTAAGTTGAACTTCGGGGTGAACATAGAAAGCGAAAAACGTAAAACGCAAAGCAAAAACTTACCAGTGAAAATAATCCATGAAAAAGGGATGCCCCAACGGAGATTAAACGTCGCTTTAAATAAAGAGATACTTGAAGTGCGGGATGTCGGCGGGCTGAAAGAGGCAGCTACTTTTAGAATATTTACCAATTATGCTTTATTTATAAATAAATGGAGCTTAGAGATTTTTGATAAGGCTACTGGAAGATTATTTAAGCGTTTTGAAGGAGGAAGACAAACCTTAACTAAGCCCATTATGTGGAATGGCATGAGTGACAGAGGAAATCCGGTAAGACCGGGAAGAAATTATGTATACGTATTAACCGTATGGGATAAACACGGTAAGTTTGACAAGACAAAGGAAAGAGAATTTAGAGTTTTGCGGTATCAGGGGATGGGCATAAGCAAAAAAGAAGAATTAGAAGAAGATATCTTTGGAAAGACAAAAAAAGAAGAAGATGAAAGAGAATTCTGGTTCGCTGAAAGCACGACCAATAACTTAGACTCGCAAGCCATCAAATTGGACGGAGAAACGGTTGTGATTAAAAGCAGAGCTTTTGAATCGGACATAAGAACACAAAACAGAAAACATCCGACAGCCGACAGAGGTCGGATAACGGTTAAGGTGATTAAGGACGAAGGGTCTCGAGACACAGCTGACTTAGGCGTGTTCGAATATGCTGATTTGGATGATTTTGAGCAGGATATAATCATTCCCAAAGGAGAGCATACAATTATTATTGAAGCCCAAGACGCCAAGGGAGAAAAAATAGAATGCACCAAAAATATAAAAGTAGAAGACGACTACTTTTTCTTCATCGCTATGGGCGATGGCGAGATGGGCTATAACATAAGACACGGCAACACAGAGCCCATTGATGTTAACGATAACTTCAAACAGGGTCTATGGCTGGATGGAAAACTTGCCTATTACCTCAAAGCCAAGATAAAAGGAAAATATCTCATTACCTCAAGCCTTGACACCCAAAGAGACCAGAAAGAACTATTCAGATACATCGACCCTGATAAATATTACCCTGTTTACGGGGATAACTCTACTATCTCATATGAAGCCACCAATACCCAGGGTATGTTTTATGCTATGGTAGAGTGGGATAGGTCAAAGGTTATGTGGGGAAACTACAACGTCGCCTTTGCTGATACAGAATTTGCCCGGTTCTCAAGGACGCTTTATGGCGGAAAAGTCCAAGCTATAAGTGTCTCAGATACCAAATTCGGCGAGCCCAAAACAAAGCTCATCGCCTTTATGGCCAAGGCCAAGCAGAAGGCAGCCCATAACGAGTTTATAGGTACAGGAGGGTCTTTATATTATCTCAAGCATAAATACATCATAGAAGGCTCGGATAAAGTAAGGATAGAGGTAAGGGATAAGGCTACTGGATTGGTTATAAAAAGCTTAGGGCAGAAAGAGAGCTCTGATTACGAAATAGATTACGAACAGGGACGAATAATGTTCTGGAGACCTATTTCACAGATTACAGAATCTGACTCTATTATCTCAACTAACCTCTTGGACGGCAATAAGCTGTATGTAGTAGTTGATTACGAATACGAGACTAAGGATAAGCACGATGAATGGTCTAAGGGTATACGGGTATCTCAGCAGTTAGACGACCATATAAGGATAGGCGGGACATATGTTGAGGATAATCTAGAGGCAAAGAGAAATTACAATTTAAAAGGTCTGGATGCAACCGTAAGAATAAGCAAAGACGTAAAGATTGACCTTGAATACGCTGAGACCGCATCAGAGGAGGCAGGCAATTTCATTTCAACAGACGGCGGCGTAACCTTTGATGGGCTTCCCACCGATGAGACTGCCAAAGGTAAAGCCTACGGCGTAAGCGCAGAGGCAAGGTTATCTGACAGATTAGACCTATCCGGTTATTACAAGAAAATAGAAAAGAACTTTTCAACTTCTTTTACCGCCTCAGAACAGGGTACAGAGAAGATGGGAGGAGCCGTAGGATTTAACATCTTGCCGGGGACAAGAATCAGCGCGAAACACGATATACAAATGCTAATAGAAGACGGTAACTTACAGTCCCGCGCCCAGGTAGGCGCAAAGAAAACCGAGACAACCCAGGTGCAGTTAAAAAGCGAGTTAAACAAGTACTTGGAGGTAACAGGTGAATACAGGCATCAGAGCGTAACAGAGAAAAAAGACCAATATGAAGCTGAAACAAACGAAGACGCCGATACTGTTGCCGGAAGGGTTACCTATAAACCTACGGATAAGATAAAGCTCTTTGGCGGGTATCAAAAAACGCTTACAGATGAGGAAAATGAGCAGGTTACAGCGGGCGCCGAGGCAGAACTTAACAAATACCTGACCTTAAAGGCAACAGAAGTAATAGGCACAAAAGGACACGCTACTACTATAAGGGCAACTTCCAATATTTATGATAGAGCGGATTTGTTTTGTGATTATACAATTGATAATAAGATAGAAGGAGGAGCGGATAGGACAGTATCACTTGGAGGAAAAGCAAAAGTAGACGACAAAACCTCTTTCTATAATACCTATTCTATAAGCGACTCTGACAGAGGCAAAAGGAGAGAATCCGTCGCATTCGGCGCAAAGAAAAAACTTGATAACGGATACGAGATATCGGCCGGGAGGGAATCCTCAAGAAGCGGAACCGAACTTGCTGCGGCAAATACCTATGCCCTGGCAAGGGAGATAGGGGAAAGAAGGATCGAAGGAACATTAAAACAAAAGACGGCCAACAATAGTAGCAACATTTCCAATACCAATATCTTTGGTTTATCAGGTGATATAAACGATAAGTGCGCTCTGAATTTTGAATTCCAAAAAGGCAAGGTCCAGAATTTAGATGGCACCCAGACTAAAAGAATAGCTACATCAGCCGGCGTAAGTTACGTAGATAGAGATAAAATAAAAGCATCGAGCAAACTTGAGTTTAGACACGACGATGCCCAGGAAGACTCCAGACAAATACTCGCTTATAACGCAATTGAAGGGAAAATTACCAAAGATCTAACCTTATTCGGGAAGGCAAACATATCCCATACAGAAAATACAACTACAGATTCAACTACGGCTCGATTTAAGGAAATAGCACTCGGCGCAGCCTATAGGCCTATCTATCACGATAAACTCAATCTAATAGGAAAATACACCTTTTTAGAAGACGATTCACCCGCTTCTCAAAGTGATTTCAAGGATATAGACCATATGAAGGCACATGTATTTGGGCTTGAGGCGTTGTATGATTTAACAAATAAAATCCAGCTTGTCGGAAAAGGCGCCTATAAACATCAAGATGAAAAAGTATCTGGATTCGACTTTACAAAAACCCAGACCTGGCTTCTGGTAAACAGGCTCAATTATAATTTAACCAAGGATTGGCAGGTAGGCGGAGAGTATAGAGTATTAAGCGTGGTTCAGGCAGAAGATATAAAGCAAGGTGCCCTTCTTGAAGTCTCAAGAAGAATTGGTGAGTTTGTAAAGGTAGGCGCAGGATATAATTTTACTGATTTTTCTGATGACCTGACTGATTTGGATTATACGGTGTACGGTCCTTTTGTAAGGATGACAGGAACTTTATATGATAGAACCCCAGAGGAAGTTGAGCGCGCAAAGAAAAAGGCAGAGGATGAGAAAATAAGAAGGTGGGCATGGGAATTGGTCCGTGACGAGTTAACGAGACCAGACAATGAGATTGCAAAGGAACTGTATAATCACCGCTATCTTGCCCGAGCTGCCTATAGTGAAGGAAGGTTAGAAGAGGCAAGAGAGCTTTATGCGAAGTTAATAGATAAAGGAGAGGCGATACACCTGGAAACGGTCCAGCATGTAAAAGACAGGGTTGAATTAGAGAAAAGACTTAAAAGTTATAAAGAATTGGCAAAAATTTATTATAAAGAAAGAAGACTCATAGAGGCAAAGCAGTTGTGGCAGAAAATAATAATAGAATCAAAATAGGAGGTGTTGGATGATAAAGATTAAGAGTGGATTAGAAATGAGGTATTTCGCTGCCGCAGCAATGTTTATATTTTTATTAACTTCTGCTATTTCGGTATTTGCCGAAGAACCAAGAACAAAGAAAGGTTTTACATATAATCTTAAAAGACTTATAGATGAGGCGAAGAAAACCGTCAAAAAAATAGATGATGAATTAGAGAAGGAAGAAATTGAAAAGCGTAATCGGCAAAGAGAGGCAATGGTAAAAGAACATTTTGAGAAAGGCGAGACACTCTATCGGGAAGGAAAACCAAAAGAGGCAAAAAAAGAATTGCTGGAGGCCATAAGAATTACCAAAGACCCGGAAATGAAAAGCTATATCAGAAACAGCGAGAGAAGCATGAGGAAGGAGGAACTCGCTCGCAGGAAAGAGGAGGAAGAAGGGAAAAGGCGCCTTAAAGCCGAGCGCAAAGAGGAAGAGCGTCTTGAGAGAGAAAGACAGAGACAACTTGAGAAGCAAAGAAAAGTCGAAGAACGAAAAAAGGAAGAAGAAGCGAAAAAACAGAAAGAAGAACAAAAGAGATTAGAGGCTGAAAAGGAAAAAACCGAAAAAAGACACAAGAAAAGATTAAAAAAGGAAAAAACCGCCAGGCTTAAGAAAGCAAAAGAAAAAGCCAAAGGTATTAAAAAAGACCTGAAACTAAGGCTGAAAGGCCTACCCTTTAGAACTACAGAAGAATGCCTCGTCGTCTTAGGTAAAAACCCAAAAGATAAAAAGGCCTTCGATAACCTAGTTGAACTATCCCAATTGGTAAATAAACACCTCAAGAAAGGAAAAACTTTATATAAGAAACGTAAATGGAAAGAAGCAATTACCGAATACCGGAAAGCATTAGCAATCGACCCGGATAATAAAGATGCAATTTACTTCATCAAAAAGGCTAATGCTAAACTTAAGCGCTTGAAAAATAAGTAAGCCTCACCCAAATTCATTTCGTCCCTGCCTACGGCAGACAGGCAAAAATAATGTATGCTCTTTTTCTGGGGGCGAATTTTGGCCGTTTCAAAATTCGCCCCCAGAAAAATGGTCTTTCTCGATGATGGCGCGGCAACGCCGAGGCCTTCGTTATTTTTCGTTAA